>CAYMQX010000072.1:0-10253 GCA_964392495.1 uncultured Anaerolineaceae bacterium | reverse complement strand
GCCTTTCCCTGGGACAAGCCGCTTGTGCCGCGGCAAGACTGCGAGGCTGAAATGTGTCTGGGAATCCCCGGTAAGATCGTTGAAGTTTATAAACAGAACGGCCTGAAGATGGCCCGCGTCGATTTTGGAGGTGTTTTCCGCGAGGCCTGCCTGGATTATGTCCCCGAAGCCCGCCCCGGCGAATACTGCATCATCCATGTTGGCTTTGCCATCAGCCTGGTGGATGAGGCGGAGGCCCTGGAGACCTTGAAGCTCTTCAATGAGATTTCGAAGATCGAGGCCGAGGTCGGCCCGGGCTTCAAACCGGCGGGAGAATGAAGTACGTCAGCGAATTCCGGGATGCAGCCCGTGTGCAGACCGCCCTCGACGAGATCCGCCGCACCGTTACGCGGCCCTGGACGTTGATGGAGATCTGCGGCGGGCAGACCCATGCCATCGTCCGCCATGGCCTCGATCAACTGCTCCCCCCCGAGATCGAGTTGGTGCACGGCCCCGGCTGTCCCGTCTGCGTAACCCCTCTTGAACAGATCGATCGTGCGCTGGCGATCGCATCCCGGCCGGATGTCATTTTCTGCTCCTACGGTGACATGCTGCGCGTCCCCGGATCCGGCCGGGATCTCTTCGCCGTAAAAGCTGGCGGTGGAGATGTGCGGGTCGTGTATTCGCCGCTCGACGCAGTCGCCCTTGCGCAGCAAAACCCCGGGAAACAGGTGGTCTTCTTCGCCATCGGTTTCGAGACGACCGCGCCTCCCAATGTTATGAGCGTGCTCCAAGCCAAAAGACTGGGCCTGGGGAATTTTTCTGTCCTGGTATCACATGTGCGCGTCCCCCCTGCCATTCGGGCCATCCTCGGCTCGGCTGAGAACCGTGTGCAGGGCTTCCTGCTCGCGGGCCATGTATGCGCCGTCATGGGGTACTGGGAATACCTCCCGCTTGCGGACCAGTTCGGGGTCCCCATGGTAGTGACCGGATTCGAACCGCTGGATATCCTGGGTGGGATATTGGCAACCGTAAGACTCCTTGAGGCCGGGCGCGTCGAGGTGGAGAATGCATATCCCAGAGGCGTGACCTATGAGGGCAACCTGCCGGCCCGGCAGCAGATCGCCAATGTTTTCATGGAGTGTGATCGGAAATGGCGTGGCATCGGCTCCATCCCCATGAGTGGATGGGATCTCCGGCCGGAATTCGATGCTTTCAATGCCGGGAAGCGGTTCAACGTCGAAGCCCTGACCGCTGAAGAGTCTCCATTATGTATTGCCGGGGAGATCCTCCAGGGCTTGAAAAAGCCCCATCACTGCCCGGCCTTTGGGAAGGAATGCACGCCGGACAATCCGCTGGGCGCGACCATGGTCTCCTCGGAGGGGGCCTGCGCGGCCTATTATCGTTATGGCCGCGTACCGGCGAAACAGGCGGTCACATGAACGAAGATGCGATCCATATGAACGGGGCTGTTTGTGCGCCCGCCCTCCCTCACGAGGATCAGATCGTAATGGGCCACGGCGCAGGCGGACGGATGAGTCACCGTCTGATCCGGCAGGCTTTCCTGCCTGCATTTAATAACGCTCCCCTGCTCGCAGGTGATGATGCCGCCCGCCTGGAGATCCCCCAGGGCAGCCAGCTCTCCATCAGCACCGATGCGCATGTGGTCTGGCCGCTGTTCTTTCCCGGCGGGGATATCGGCCGTCTTGCCGTCAGCGGCACGGTAAACGATGTTGCCATGCTGGGAGCCAGGCCTCTCTATCTGACAGCCGGATTTATCCTTGAAGAGGGCCTGCCTATGCAGATCCTGATGAGGGTGATTGCATCCATGCAGTCTGCAGCACAGGAGGCTGGAGTGCAGATCGTGGCAGGCGATACCAAAGTGGTCCAAAAGGGGAAAGCGGATGGAGTGTATATCACCACAGCAGGCGTGGGTGTCGTCCCGCCCGGGCATGTTATCGGCGGTGCGCAGGCTCAACCAGGAGATGTGGTTATCCTATCCGGAACGATCGGCGACCACGGTATTGCGGTTCTGGCCGCAAGGGGAGAATTGGGGTTTCAATCCAGCATCCAGAGCGATGTTGCCCCGCTCAATCATCTGATTGAGGCTATGCTTCAGTCCAGCGGCAGGATCCACGTACTGCGGGATCCCACCCGGGGCGGCCTGGCCACTACGCTCAATGAGATCGCCTCTCAATCCGGTGTCGGCATCCAGTTGGACGAAGAGAAGATACCGGTCCGGCCCGAGGTAAGCGGAGCCTGTGAAATGCTGGGGTTCGACCCTCTCTATGTGGCCAATGAGGGCAAATTGATCGCCATCCTGCCGCCGGAGGACGCTCCAGCCGTATTACAGGCCATGCAGAGCACCCGTTACGGAGAAGCCGCTGCCATCATCGGAGAGGTAACACAGGGCCCGACCAGTCGCGTCCTTCTGCAGACGGCTCTGGGCACCACCCGCCTGGTGGACATGCTGGCAGGCGAAATGCTCCCGCGCATCTGCTGATCCACACCGGTGATCGGCACGCGTATCCGCAGGCAGGGGGATTTTCCGTTTTGATACACAGGTATAATCGAATACAGCATCATGTTCAAGAGACTCTTCCGCCAGAGCGATATTCCCCTGGAATATCGCTCCAACTTTGCCAATTTATATTATGACATCGGCTGGTTTGGGGTATTGAGCGGCTCAGCCATCAATTTTCTCAATGTATTCGCTGCCCGACAGGGTGCCTCCGTTTTCCAGATCGGCCTCCTCGCCGGGGTTTCAGGCATTGTGAATCTGATCTTTGCCCTCCCTTTCGGACGCTGGATCGAAAAGCGCCGTGTGGACAAGGCTGTATTCTGGACGTCTGTCCTGTATCGCATCGGCTTCGCTCTGTGGATCCCTCTTCCCTGGCTCTTTCCGCCTCAAACCCAGGTCTGGGCATTGATCCTGATCTCAGTGTACATGGGGATTCCGCTGACTGCACTCTCGGTCGGTTTTAACGCGCTTTTTGCTGCGGCCGTCCCTGATGAGTGGAGGGCTCATGTCGCCGGAAGGCGCAACATGGTTTTCTCCCTCACATTTATCTGTTCCTCGCTGGGGAGTGGATTTCTCCTGGAGAATATGCCCTTTCCCCATGGGTATCAACTGGTCTTCCTCATGGGATTTATCGGCGCAGCGATGAGCAGCTTTCATCTCTTCTTTATCCGGCCCCTCCGGCAGGATAGCCCACAGGCTCCGGTCCAGGGCCCGGTTCCACCCCGGATGGACACGATCCCTCATCCCTGGCTGGCCGCGCTGCGGCTGGATATTTGGCGGACCTGGTACCGGCGCCCGCTGCTGGTATTGTTCGGCTTCCATCTTGCACAATACCTGGCGATCCCTCTTTTCTCCATTTACATGGTCAGGGAAATGCACCTCCAGGATCAGGCCATCGGGTTGGGAAATTCCCTCTTCTATCTGGCTGTGATGCTGGGATCCACCCAGCTTAACCGGATGGTACGTCATGGTGGGCATAAGGTGATCACCGGATTCGGAGCCATCGGCATGGCGCTCTACCCGGTTCTGATGGCATTCTCCGGCGCTGTATGGCAGTTTTATGCGCTTTCCATCCTGGGAGGCCTGGCCTGGGCGCTGGTGGGAGGCGCCTATGCCAATTATCTGCTGGAGCGCATACCGGCTCATGACCGCCCCTCTCATCTGGCCTGGTATAACATGATACTCAACGCGGCCGTTCTATTCGGCTCACTGGCAGGGCCCGCCATCGCGGACGGGATGGGTATTTCTGCCGCCCTGATCTTGTTTGGCGCCCTGCGTTTTATGGCGGGCGCTGCCATCCTCAAATGGGGCTGAGAGGGAGACCTCATTTTCCACAGTTTTTTAGAAAGGGCATTAGAATTCAGGCGTGACTGATGATATAAAAGTAGTTGCAACCAATCGCAAGGCGAATTTTGAATATTTCCTGTTGGACAGGCTCGAGGCCGGTCTGGCGCTCCAGGGCACCGAGATCAAATCCGTCCGCGCCGGTCAGGTGAGTCTTGCCGAAGCCTACGTCGAGGTGGTCGACGGCCGGGAAGCCTGGCTGGTGGATGCGCATATCGCGCCCTATGCCCAGGGCAACCGCTTTAATCATGAACCCAGGCGTAAACGCCGCCTGCTGCTCCACAAAAAACAGCTCCGCGGGCTGTGGAACAGCGTCCGGCAAAAGGGCATGACTATCGTGCCGGTACGCATTTATCTTAAAGAGGGCCGCGCCAAGATCGAGATCGCCCTGGCGCGTGGAAAGAAAGCCTATGACAAGCGGGCCGCCATCGCCAAACGCGACCAGGCACGCGATGCCGAACGGGAGTCCAGGGTACGATAATAGAGGCAGGCATGCAACCATCGACCATTGGCGGGATCAATCATCTACCCGAGATCGAAAAACGCGCGGTGTATGCCCGCTATATCCCTCCCGCGCTCCTGAACCGGTTTAACCTCCCCGAGGCGGATTCTCAACGCATCCAGTCCCTCCTGGAATTTAAATTTGCGCCCGGCTCCACGGATGTTGAGATGAGCCTGTTTCACGAAAAGCGATTCCCGGATCCCATCCTCTACGCTCATTTGAGCGATACCATGAACGGGCAGATCCATATCCTTCTTTATATTCTGAACGATCCCTTCTCGGAACGCTTCAATGTGGACAGGCTTGAAAATGGTACACCCACGCGTTTCGGAACACAGCACCGGAATCTGCAGGCTGAGCAGGCCGCCCTCCTGGCCGGCCTGGCCCCGGGACAGGTACGCCGCGGGCTGCGACTGCTGGGCGAGGCCATTCAGACTTTTGAGGGGTTTGTGCGCAGCCTCGGGCATGACATATTCTTCGCAGAACCCCTCTACTATCACAATGCGGTCCTCTTCGAGCGCTACGGTTTCTCCTATCAGATGGGCAGGCGGCGGATGGAACTCATCCAAAATGGATTTCAACCAGGAGGCGATCTGGCCGCCCGGCTGGATGGCTCAAGCCCTTTCCGCCAGCCCGAAGCCGCAAAAAGCATCCGGCGCCGCTCCTGGGCCATCCATGATGGGCTGTTGGGCGAACCTTTTACCGAGGTGACAATGTATAAGCGCCTGGGTAAGGACGCAGGCACCAGCACTACAGCCGCTTGTGAGTGGTAGGATGGCTCTTCGCTGTCTTGCCCTGATACGGTCCATAGCTCGGCAGCCCTGCCGGATCGATTCGGCGTATCCGTCCGTTCCCGGGACTGACAAGATAGTCGTGCCCATTTCGGTGCAATAAGGGAAAACGTCTCCCCGCTTCATGGTAGTGAGCGCGCAGCCGTTCCGAGTGGCAGGCGTAAGCTTCAAACTCATCCTGGAACAGGGCAAAAAGACCGTCGAAGGTCTCCACAAATTCATTTCGATAGCGCGGTGAGACCCTGCTCAGGTTGCTGATGATCCAGCATCGGGTCTCAAATTCCCACTCGCAGGCCAGCCCCAGGAAGCGGTAATCATCGCTCACATATGGAAAAAATGGGAACTGCCGGCAGCTCAGTGCCCTGAAATTCCGCTGGCAATGCTCCGGACCCAGGCAGGCCAGCAGAACCATACTATCCGGAGTGTCTTCCAACAGACGGGGTCTTTCCTCCGGATCGATTTCTCCACATTCATCCCCCCTCCAATCGTGCCAGAGATCCGTCCTGGGCAGCAGGTATTCCCGCTCAGCGCGGTAGGCGGCGGGCACCGCCTGGCAAATATCGCAACAAAAGGGTTTTCCGGTCGGGTTATGAGGGGCGCATTTCCGGCCGCAATCCAAGGCCAGGATCGAAGAATTGAATGAACTGTACAATCCCCGGATCTCGTCAGGTTGGAGCTCATTTACGGAAGCAAGGATTCTATGCATGGGTTTCCCGATATTCTAACTGGAATCAAAAACGCCCGTCTCCGGGCGTTTGTTGTTTGCAGAATACCATCAGATTACCCGCGGATTCCGAGCCTTTCCCTGAAGAAATCCACCGTGCGCCGCAGGCCTTCCTCCAACCCCACCTCGGCCTGCCAGCCCAATTCATTCCGGGCCTTGCTGCAATCGAAGTAGGTCAGATAAATATCGCCCGGACGTTTGGGCGCCCGTTGGATCTCGACTTCATGGCCGACTTCCTTCACCAACCCCCGGTAGAGGGCGTTTACAGAGGTGCCCTCCCCATGTGCAATGCAGTAAGCCTCGCCATCGCCGGCGCTCAGTGCGAGTATGTTTGCCCGTGCAACATCCTCCACATACACATAATCCTTTTGCTGCTCACCGTCCCAATCGATACGGACAGGCTGATCCAACAGGATCTGCCGGGCAAAGATGGCGATCACGCCGGCCTCCCCAAGTGGATCCTGCCGCGGCCCGTATACATTCCCGTAACGGAGGATCGTGAAATCCAACCCGTGTACGGCCTTCCAGAACCGCAGATAGTACTCACTGGCCATCTTGGTTGTGCCATAGGGAGATTCGGGGCTGCGGCTGGTGTTCTCATCCACAGGCATCTTTTCAACCGTCCCGTAAGTCGCCCCGGAGGATGAGAATATGATCTTGCGGACGCCGTAATTTGTGGCGTTCTGAAGCAGGTTGATCAAGCCCAGGATATTGACACTCGCATCGTGAGCCGGATCGTCTGTGGAGATCTTGACGCTGTGTTGTGCCGCCAGATGACAGATCGCCTCCGGCCTTTCCTTCTCGAAGACCCTTGCAATTCCCGGGTCACGGATATCAAGCTTGTAGAACATTGCAGCCTGGTCTAAATTTTCCAGTCTGCCGCCCCCATGCTCCCACAGGTTGTCCACGACCGCAACATGATGTCCGGCCTGGATCAGGCCGTCCACCACGTGCGAACCAATAAATCCGGCCCCGCCGGTTACCAGGACATTCATAAAAGCCTCCTCAATTGGATCCTGCTGGCCCTTCGGTCTTTTCGTCTTTTTTCGTACGCCGCTTCCTGATCCTGCTCAGCGCTTCGTCCACTTTCACACTCACCTCAGTCGGGACTTTTCCATGTTCAAAGAACTCCGCCCACTTGCGACTTCGTGAGGCGGGAGCCTGTTTTTTCGAGGACTTGGAAACATAGTCCGAATAATATTTGGGTGAATACAGGGACCGGTACTGGTAATCCCCATAACTGTGGATGCTTTCCCTGGTCACCTTGTTGAACACAAAACCAAGGATCTTTGCATTCGAGCGGGAAAGCTGTTCCTTGAGCGCCCGTGCCTGTTCGTTCGTCGTCTGGCCAGGTTCCAGGACAATGACAACCCCATCCACACGGGAGGCCAGGTTGTATGCATCGGCGATGATGAGGGGGGGCGAATCCACAATGATTAGATCATGATGTGCTTTCAGATCCGTAAGAACTGCCGAGAGGCGGTTGGACCCCACCACCTCCGTGATATTGGGAGGCTGGTTACCCACGGTCAGAACTTTCAGATATTTATCACCGTTCCAGGACCGGATCACGCTTTCGATTTTGGAGCCATTGCCAATGACATCACAAAGTCCCGGCGCTTTGCTCAATCTCATCGAGGTATGTACCGCGGGCCGGCGCAGGTCGGCATCCACAAGCACCACATCATGTTCGCTCTGCGCTATCGAGACAGCCAGGCCTGAGGCGATCGTTGTTTTGCCATTTCCCTGTCCGGGGCTGGTGACGAGGATGGTTTTCAGTGTGCTGGTCATCCGGAGAAACTCGATATTTGACCACAGCAGGCGGAAGCTCTCAGCCAGGACAGAATTTCGATCCTTCGCCACATATGCAGCCTTGCTTCCTGTCCCGGCGATCTCGGAGATGTAGCCGATCACCGATTGGCCGAAGATGCGCTGTACATCCGAGGTGGTCCGGACCGTCTGGTCGAGATATTCAAGCAGGTAGGCCGCCCCCGTGCCCAGGCTGAATCCAACCAGGCCGGCCAGCAGGACGATCAGCAGGCGGTTGGTCCCGGCAGGCTGACTGGGCAGATTGGCCGGCTCAACAACGGAGAGCATGTTGAGCGCTCCCTGTTGTGAATTCGCAAGGAAACTCGCATAATTTTCACGCAGGGTATTCAGCTTCTGCGTCAAAGAATTGATCTCAGCTTCAATATTGGCAATTTGGCTTGCGCTGTTCAGGCCCACCAGGCTCGTTTGAAGTTCCTCGATCCTGGTCTGGGTCTGCTGGATCTGGTCCTGCAGGCTGGATAACTGCGCGCTAATGAAATCCTGTCGGGTGCCGGTCTGGGTACCCGAGACAGCCGGGCTCTGTTTAATCAGCTGGTTGGCCAGTTCTGCTGCAAAAACCTGGGCACGCTTTGGATTGGTATCGGTTACCGACACTTCCACCATTTGGGTATTCGGCACCACCTTTGACTGATATTTGGGCAGCCAATCGACTCCCAGGGCCTCCATGACCCCCAGTTGGATCGGTTCCCGCAGGGCCATGTCTGCATAGATCTGCGCAAGCTGCTGGGCTACATAGATCTGGCCGGAATCAGGGTTGGGATCCAGGATCGTCGTGCCAACCACCAGCGTTGTCCGGGATACGTAGACACTCGGTTGGAACAGGGTTGAGATCCCGCTGGCCATGGCAGCCAGTATGGCAGCGCTCAGAATGAGCCGCCACCACCTCAGCAGCGGGCGAAGATAGACATCAAGCTTCATAGGGTTCATCCATTGAATCCATTAATGGCCTGTTGATTCGAAAAAAAAATGCTTTCAATAGCCTGCCCAATTGTCAAGTATATCCCGTTTCAGGCTTCAAACCATGTATGGCTGGGCCCAAAAATCTCCCCCGATGGACCCAGTCACATGTGCGTCGTCTTCAGTTTTTCCTCCAGCTTAATGATCCTTCCATGCTGCGCCGGTAGATTCCGACCAGTCTCACTGCGATGTCCGTCCAATCATGGTGAGTGCGGACGTATGCAAGTCCGGCCTTACCCAGGCGTTCCTGCAGTCCCGGGTCATCCAGTAGAAGCAGAATCTCCCGGACAAATTCCTCGGATGTTTCTGCCGCCAGAAGCTCCCGGCCCTTTTCCGCCTGCAGGGCCGCCAGCGAACGAGTTGAGGCGATCACCGGAGTTCCTGTGGCCATGGCCTCCAGTATCTTGTTCTGGATGCCAGCCCCGTAGAGCAGCGGCACAATCGAGGCAGTTGCCCTCCAGAGATAGGGACGGAGATCGTCCACCGTTCCTGTAACCGTGATGCGGGAGTTCTCCGCCAGTCTTTTTATTTCCGCGGGCGGATCTTTTCCCACAATACACAGCCGGGTTTCCGGACGGGCGTCCCAGACGCGCGGCATGATCTCCCCTACCAGATATTTCACCATGGACACGTTGGCGTGGTAGCTCATCTTTCCACTCAAAATGAGTGTCGCCGGTTCCCTGGGCACCTTCGGGTTGGGATGGAAGTAATCCAAATCCACCCCATTGGGGAGGACGACCACTGGAGCCGGCTGGCAAGCCTGGTCTGCAAGCTCCAACAAAGCCTCCCGGTCCATGGGCGATGTGACCAGTACCTCATCGAAACCGTAGAGCAGTCTGCCCTCTTCCTGCCGGGTGCGCTCAAGCTCGAAACGCGTGATGTTCCTTCCGAACAGGCTCCGGCTGTGCGCAGAAGCCTGCTTAAAAAGGTGACTGATGCAATCCACGCTATCCCAGATCACAGGCATCTGGGGGTATCTCGATTTAATAAATGTCCCAAAACGCGATCCGCGCAGATGCTCGACATGCAGTACATCGTAATCGCCGTGTCCCACACGGACCGCCAGTTCCCGCGCCATCCCTTCCTGCCAGCTGTAAACGGATTGCAGCGGCCGCCTGGACGGGACCGATGTGGCGCTGTTCCAAAGGGAGCGCCACACTGGTTGAAAATAGTAGTGGACCGACCGGACCTGTTTGCCCAGCGCCCGCGCCTCCGCTTCATCCCGCCGGTTTGAGCCAAGTGTGAAAACGTCCACCTCGTGTCCTGCCGCCGCAAGTTTGACGATCAGGTTATACGGCCGTGTCCGGATCAGGTTCGGCACATACGGGACCACATAGGCGATTTTCATCTCTACCGGCGTGCTCAGCGTGCAGCCATGAACTCATTGACCGCCGCGACGATCGTCTCCAGATCAGATGCCGTCAGACCCGGATGAACCGGCAGTGAGAGCACTTCCATGGTTGCACACTCCGTCTCGGGCAGACTGTCATGATAGCCCAGATCGGAAACGTAGAAGCTTTGCTGGTGGATGGGCACCGGGTAATAGACTTCCGAACCTACGCCATGCTCCTGAAGGTATGTTCGCAGGGCGTCCCGCTTCCCATT
>CAYMQX010000071.1:0-10302 GCA_964392495.1 uncultured Anaerolineaceae bacterium | reverse complement strand
CCTCGCCGGGGCTGTCTTTGGGCTGCTCTGGCAGGAGCGGACGATGCTTAAATCCGTGGATTATCGGCCGGAAGCACGGATGTGGGCTGAGATCGGCGAGCTGCTCGGTCCGCAGGCTCGCGTGGCAGGCCTGATGCAGGATTATGGCTCGCGGCTGGCGTACTGGGGATGGTTGGACGCGGCGGCCTGGCCGGTGACCGGGGATATAAACTATCACGGCGGCCTGTTGGGAGCACAGCAGGATTTCGAGCAGCGCTTCAAGGAACTGACCACGAAACGTGATTTCTTTCTGGTGACGCTTCCGGAGGAACTTAAGCTCCAGCCTCTGCTCGAGGAACAATTGGCGCAGTATCCCATTTATGAGCAAGGAGAGGGTTATGTCATCTACGACCTCCGCCGATGAGCAGCCCATCCTGGTGACGGGGGCGCATCGGAGCGGCACCACCTGGGTGGGCAAGATGTTGGCCGCTCAGGATGGCGTAGCCTATATCAGCGAGCCGCTGAATGTGCTGCACCGGCCGGGTGTCCTGCGCGTCCGCGCGCCTTACTGGTACACCTACATCGCCGCGGAGAACGAGGGCGAATACCTGCCGGCCCTGCGCGAGATGCTGGACTTCGATTACCACCTCGGCGCCGAGTTGCGCTCCCTGCGCTCGCGTAAAGACGTGCTGCGCATGGTGCGCGATTTCCACTCCTTCTTCGTGGGCAACATGCACGGGGAGCGCCCCCTGTTAAAGGACCCGTTCGCCGTCTTCTCGGCTCCATGGTTCGCAGAAAGACTGAACTGCCGGGTGGTTATCACAGTGCGCCACCCGGCAGGCTTTGCCAGCAGCTTGAAACGCCTGGGCTGGTTTTTCGACTTCCGCGATCTGCTTGCCCAACCCCTGCTGATGCGCGATCACCTGGAAGCGGACCGCGCCGCGATGGAGAAAATGGATCCCGGCGACATCATCGGCCAGGCTGCTCTGCTCTGGAAGCTCATCTATCGCGCTGTGCATGGGTTCAGCCAGGTGCATCCGGAATTTCATGTGGTGCGCCAGGAGGAGCTTGCCCTTGATCCGCCTACCGGCTTCCGCGATCTATATGCCGCCCTGGGCCTGCACTTTTCCGAAGAGGCTGAGAAGAAGATACTGGAATCGAGTAGTTCCGAGAACCCCAAAGAGCTTGCAAGGAACCGGCATCACTCCATCAAGATGGACAGCCGCGCCAGTGTCAAGAGTTGGAAGAAGCACCTCAATACACAAGAGCTTGAGCGCATTCGCTCCGTGACGGAGGACATTGCGCGGTTATATTATCCGGAGGAGACCTGGCAATGAAACCTGCTCCGCTTCCATTGGTTTCCATCGTCACACCTTCCTACAACCAGGGCCGCTACCTGGAAGCCACGATCCAATCTGTGATCGGGCAGGATTATCCTCACATCGAGTACCTGGTGGTGGATGGCGGCTCGGGGGATGGCAGCCTGGAGATCATCCGGAAATACGCGGATCGCCTGACATGGTGGGTCAGCGAGAAGGACAGCGGCCAGACCGATGCCATTAACAAGGGCTTTGCGCACTCCAGCGGACAGATCCTTGCCTGGCTCAATTCGGATGATATCTATGAGCCTCGTGCCGTGGGAAAGGCTGTCAAGTACCTGATGACGCACCCCGAGGCCGGCCTGGTCTACGCGGAATGCAATTTTATTAACGACGAAGGGCGTATTATCGGCAGGTTCCCTGCCGCTCAGACCGATCTGAAACGCCTGCGTTCCGGCTATTCCCACATCCCGCAGCAGACCATGTTCTTCCGTGCCAGCCTATGGAAGGAGGTCGGGCCACTGGACCCGGACTTCTTCTTCGCGATGGACTATGACCTTTGGACGCGCCTCGCGGCGCGCAGCGAGCTGCACTATGTGCGCGGCGAGACGTGGGCCAACTTTCGCCTGCACACATCGGGCAAGACCATTACCTCCGATGACCGCTGTTGGCCGGAGATGCTGCGTGTGCATTACCGGGATGGAGGCTCCTTCTTCTCCCCCCTTGTCGCCCGATATTATGCCCGCAAGCTGCTTGCCCCGCTCTGGAACTGGCGGCGGAGACGGATGCTTTCGCGCCCGCCCTCATGACCCGACACAGTGATCCACCATGAAACTCCTGTTCTCTTCCCCTTCGCTGGATGACTTTATCCGCCTCTTAAGGGCCTGGCGCCTGTGGGTGCTGGGCGCGGTGCTCGGCGCTCTGCTGGGGGGGAGCCTGTATTGGCTGGTCCCGCCCCCGTACCAGGCGCGCGCCACTGTGAATGTTGATTTCAACCTGGAGCAGGCCTGGCCTCAGGAGACCGACCGCCAACAGTTCTATTACCTGGAGCGCGAGACCCGCAAACTGGAGGAGATCGCCTGGTCGGATAAGGTGCTGGAAGCGGCTGCCTCAGCCGGAGGAGGAGTGGACCTGTCAACCCTTCGCGGCGGCAAGCTGGAACTCGCCCAGCCTGCAGAAGCGGGGTGGCACTTCTACGCCAAAGACGCCGACCCGCAGCGGGCCTCTGCGCTCGCATCAGCCTGGGCGGAGGCTTTTGTCCAGGCCGCGCAGGCGAACCTCCGGGGACAGGAGGGATTAAATTCCTTCATCCGGATGGAAGTGACGCAATCTGCCGCCTTGCCCGTCGAGCGCAGCATATCGTTGGGCGTTTACCTGCTGTCCGGGCTGTTTGTGGTCTGGTTCCTCGGCGCCTTCTGCCTCCTCTTCATGGGGTTTGGGAGGCCCCGCCGCATGGGAGAGACCGCCTGATGAAATTGCCGGAGTCCCGTCTGGGCGGTCTGGCGCGCCTCCTCTGGGCCGCTGCCCTCGTCACGCTGCCGGTCACCAGTTTTCGCTGGTTCCCGTTCCTGGGGGAGGGTACGCTCGTCCGGCCGCTGGCGCTTTACCCGCTGGCCCTGCTCCTTCCGCTGCTGTTTTTTCAGGCGTTTTGCCGCCAGCGGACTCTGCCGTCCTCAAGGACCTGGCTCCTGCTGCTGATTTTCACAGCGGCGGCCCTCTTGGTAACCATACTTGGGGTTTTCGCCGCCCCCGTACCCTTGCGCGGGCAGACCTATTCCGCCCGGGCGGTCCGGGCTGTTGCCACACTGATCATCGGCCTGGTCTTTTTCACCTGCACTGTCTGGATGAATCGCAGCGAGTCGGAGGCTCGCTTCACCCTGCGCTGGCTGCTTGTGGGGCTGGGCCTTGACCTGGCCTGGAGTGCGCTTCAGGCCGTCACCTTTTACACTTCCCTGCTTCCCAAGCCGATGGTCACCCACTGGCAGTTGGCCTTCTCGATGCGTGAATTGGTACGCACCAACCGGATCTCCGGGTTGGCCTACGAGCCTGCCTGGTTGGCAGGGCAGCTTGCCACCGTTTACCTGCCCGTGCTGTTCGCATCTGTCCTGACGGGATTTCGGATGACCGCCCGCCGCTGGCTGGAGCCGGTATTGCTGTTGGTCTGTGCCGCGTTGGTCCTTGCCACCTATTCGCGGGGTGGGCTGTTGATCGCGGCCGGTGTCTCGTTCCTAACCTTCATCCTGCTTGGTCGGGACCTGATGAAACGGGCCTGGCGCTGGTTCTTTGGCGGTTTCCGGGGCGGCTGGCCCCTGCGGATTTCACTCGTGGCCGCGGGGCTGCTGGTTTTTGTGGTGATTTTCCTCTTTCTGGGCCAGAAGAATTACTTCAAGCGCCTGTGGGACCTTTCTCCTGAGAACCTTACTGCCTACCTGGTGAACATTAATGCCGGCGCACGCAGCGCCTATGCGGACGGGGCGTTGGCGGCCTTTGCTGCCCACCCCGTGCGAGGGGTGGGACTGGGCGCCAGCGGCTTTTGGATCTACAAGAACCTGCCCGAATGGTCCCTGACCACCGTCCCTGAAATCGCCCGCCAGTTGGACCCGGGGAGCCGGTTATACCCCAACCCCAAGAACCTTTATATCCGCCTGCTGGCAGAAACCGGTCTGGCCGGGTTCGTTCTCTTCGCCATCTTCCTGATGGCCATACTTGCTGATGCACTGGAACTGCTGCGGGGGAACATGTTTCGGCGCACCCTGGCCGTGGCGGGTCTTTTTGCATGGCTGGCGATTGCCCTGTATAATGTAACCCAGGATTCGTTCGCAACACCGAATATCTGGATCATCCCCGGGCTGCTGGCCGGGCTTACGGCTGTGGACACTGCCGCTTCTTGACCTCACTCCACCTGCATCGGAGCATACATGATCGTCCTTTCTGTTGGAATGCCGCGCGCCGGGTCAGCCTGGCACTACAACCTGGTCCACGACCTGATGAAGACAGCCGGCAGCATTGAGGCGCGCGAGATACGCTCGAAATATCATCTGCAGGATATTCTCACAGAAGTGAACTGCAATATTGGAGTGCTCTCACCCCGCCGCCTGATGCGTGTGCTCATCCCGGCCCTGTTGGGGAAAACCTTCGTGATCAAGGCGCACGCGGGTCCCACACCGGCCTCGCGCCTGCTGCAGAGGCTGGGAATCCTGCGCATTACCTACATCTACCGCGATCCGCGCGATGCGATGCTTTCGGCTTATGAATACGGGCAGAGGGCACTTCTGAAGGGCCAGCCCAACGCCTTCTCTCACCTGACCGATTTCCGGAAGAGCCTGGACTTTATCCGCGATTACGTACAGATCTGGAAAAAATGGATGGACCAGCCGGGTGTCCTGGTCACCCGTTATGAGGACCTGCTGACAGACTATTCCATCGAGGCGGCCCGCCTGGTTTCTTTTCTGAAATTGGAAGAGGGCCGGCCCGAGGTGTGGGCTGTGATCAAAAACTACGATCCCGCGGCCTCCGAGGGGCAGCAGGGACTCCATTTCTATAAGGGCAAGATCGGGCGCTACCGGCAAGCCTACACGGAGGAAGAAAAGGCGGTCCTCGTTCAGACGCTTTCCCCGGTGCTGACCCGCATGGGCTATGCATTGTAAGGGCAGTGTTGGAAATGATTTGTAAATGATCCCCCGATCCGCGCAGTATCTTTTGGGATATTATTAGGCCATGCGCCGCTTCGATACCCCCTATATCGCCGACTGGTTCGCGATCTCGCTGCGCTGGATCGTGCTCATCGGTCTCGTTGTTTCCCTGGGACTTGGCCAGACTCTAAGCACGCGCATTTATTGGACGCTGGGGCTGATGGTGATCTGGAACCTGTTGATGACCGCCCTGACAAGCGTCAATATACGCCTCCAGTCTCACCGGTTTATTAACCTGGTCTTTGATCTGCTTCTTGCGGGGGTCTTCTTCTGGATACAGAACGGCCTCCAGGGCCCGGCCTGGTGGGCAGGTGCCTACGCCATCCTGACCGCCTCCATCTATTATGAGTATACAGGCGCCCTTGTCTCCACGCTGTTTTCACTCCTGTTGGTCTACTTTCATTATTACAGGGTGGCGGCGCCTGGCCAGGCTTTCCCTGTCACACAGACGACCATCTACCTGCTTCTGGGCCTGATCTTTGGGCTGCTCAGCCGCCAGCTCATGGTACGGCTGCGCATGATGCGCGAGTTCTGGCTGGATACCGAGCTAAAGAAACAGACCATTCAGACCGAACGGCTGCGCGCCATCTATGAGCTGACCTCCACGCTGGCGGCCACACTGAGTTACAAGCGCGTGCTCGATTCAGCCCTGGACCTGGGCTACACGGCCCTTAATGTGGAAATGACTGAAAAAGGCAGCGATCCCCTGGTGGGCGTTATCCTGCTGTTCAAGGGGGGAGTGCTGCGCGTCGGTTCGGCTCGCCGGTTTACGAATGCTGACCAGCGCGTCACCTTTCCCGGAACCGAGGGTCTCCTCAAGCGGCTCTTCGATGAGGGCGAGCCTATGCTCAGCAAGGATATCGGTTACGATCCCGAGCTTGGACGCGTCATTGCGCTGCGAAACTGCACGGTGGCTTACAGTTTCCCGCTGCGCAGCGGCTTCAATGTCTATGGCGCCATGCTGTTCGCCCATCCCGAGCCGGATTACTTCAGTGAAGACCGGAGGGCCCTGCTTGACGTGATCGGCCGCCAGGCCGTTATCGCCATCCAGAATGCCCGCCTTTACCAGGATCTGGTGGAGGAGAAGGAGCGCATGGTGGAGGTGCACGAAGAAGCGCGCCGCAAGCTGGCTCGCGATCTGCATGACGGGCCCACGCAGTCGGTTGCGGCCATGGCCATGCGGGTGAACCTGGCGCGCCGCATGTTATCCAAGGATCCCCAGGCTGCGGCCGAGGAACTGGTGCGCATCGAAGACCTGGCACACCGCACCACCAAGGAGATCCGCCACATGCTCTTTACTCTGCGGCCTCTTATCCTGGAATCGCAGGGTTTGGATGCCGCCCTGCAAGCCATGGCCGACAAGATGAAGGAGACCTACGGACAGGATGTCTCCATCGATATCGACGAGCGGACAGCCTCCCGCATGGAAATGGGGAAGCAGGGCGTTCTCTTCTACATCGTGGAGGAAGCGGTCAACAATGCCCGCAAGCATGCCAGCGCTCCCCACATCTGGGTGCGCCTGAAGCTTGTCGAGGAGAATCTGGCGCTCCTGGAAGTGCAGGATAACGGCCACGGCTTTGATGTGGAGGCCGTAAACGCCTCTTATGAGAACCGCGGCAGCCTCGGACTGATCAATCTGAAGGAGCGTACCGAGTTGGTCAGCGGCCTGTTGAATATCAAGTCCGGTTTTGGGGAAGGTACAACCGTACAGGTGTATATTCCCCTGACCGAAGAATCGGCGGACCGGTTGAAACAGACCCGGAATATGTGAGATGCCCTCCGCTGCCGGTCTGTATTACTTTGTCCATGAGGAGGACAACCCAACCCGCCCGCCTGTGATCCTGCTTCACGGTGCGGGCGGCACGCATCTTGATTGGCCTCCGCAGGTGCGCCGGTTGGACGGCCAGCCCATGATCGCGGTGGACCTTCCAGGACATGGCAGGTCGGAGGGAGTCGGGCGCCAGTTGGTCTCTGACTACGCCGTGGATATGCTGCGCTTCCTCGATGCGATGCACCTGCCTTCAGCGGTCTTTGTGGGGCACTCCCTGGGTTCAGCCATCGCGCTGACCCTGGCGCTTGAAAATCCGGAACGCGTTTTTGCTCTTGGCCTGCTCGGTGCCGCGGCTCAACTGCGTGTGGCTCCAGCGCTGCTGGAGGCAGCCTCACGTGTCTCCACATTCCGCCAGGCCGTCCAAATGGTCGTCGATAAGGGCTACAGCGTGTACGCCGGGGCACGCCTTAAAGAGCTAGCCGCGGAGCGTATGGCCAGGACCCGCCCCCCGGTCTTTTATGGTGATTTCCTGGCTTGCGAGGCTTTCAATGTCTCAGACCGGCTGGGGCAGATCCGGCACACCACGCTTGTACTTGGCGCTGAACAGGATGTACTTACACCCGCCTGGTGTTCCAGCAGCCTGGCCGCCGCGATCCCGGGGGCGCGCCTCCAGATGATCCCATGGGCCGGGCATATGTTCATATGGGAGCAACCGGAAAAGACAGCTTCTGCGCTGGCAGCCTTCCTCACTTCCCTGCCCGACCGTCCCGGCACATCTCCTTCCTGATCCCTTCTTAGCTCTCCCTTTCGAGCATCCCTTTTAGCAGCGGCAGGATCTCCTGCACGGCCCGGCCGCGGTGACTGAGGCGGTTCTTTTGTTCGCGGTCCAGTTCGGCCATCGTCAGCCCGAGCTGGGGCAGGAGGAAGATCGGATCGTAGCCAAAACCGCCCCGGCCGCGTTCTTCCAGGATGATCTCACCGGCACAGAAGCCCTCCGCGATCTCCACGCGACCGGAGGGTAGGGCAATCACCAGAGTGGCATGGAAGCGCGCGGCCCACGGGGGCGGGGTTTGTGCGGTCCTCAGGTTCTGGAGCAGGAACTGGCGCCGGTCCGCATCTGTGGCGCCGGGCCTGGGCGAGTAACGGGCTGAATACAGCCCTGGTGCGCCGTTGAGGGCATCCACCTCCAGCCCTGAGTCATCCGCCAGCGAGAGCAGCCCGCTTGCCTGTGCAAAGGCGCGCGCCTTTTTGGAGGCATTCTCTGCATAGGTGTGACCATCCTCCTCCACCTCCAGGTTCAGGCCGATCTCGCGCGGCGTGACGGACTGCATATTGACATCGGCCAGCAGCTCTCTCAATTCCTCCACCTTGCCCGCATTATTGGTCGCGATGAGAAGCCTTCCGCTCATGTTTGAAATCTCTCCTGTATCTTCCGGATGGCCCATTCCGCGTGGCGCTGCACCAGGGGCTCCTTGTCTGCAAGGGCTGTCTCCAGGGCAGGCAGGGAGGCGGGGTCTCCCCGGTTGCCCAGCGCCACGGCCGCATTACGCAGATAGCCCCGGCGCTTGGTGCGCTTGACCGGGCTGTCCCTGAACTTTCGGTTGAACTCCTCCGCGGAGAGGTGCATCTCCGCTTCCAGCACCGGCAAAGGGATGCCTTCATGTGGCTCAAATGCCGGATCGGGCGGCGCGGCGAAACGGTTCCACGGGCAGACTTGCTGGCAGACATCGCAGCCGAAGACCCAGCCGCCCATGTGGGCGCGCAGGTCTTCGGGGATTTCATCCTTAAGCTCGATGGTCAGATAGGAGATACAGCGCCGGGCGTCCAGGGTGCGGTCGGGAAGGATGCACTGTGTGGGGCACGCCTCCAAACAGCGCGTACAAGTGCCGCAGTGATCGGTGACGAATAGTGGGTCCGCCTCGAGCTCCAGTCCCAGCAGGACCTCCGCCAGAAAGAAGGTTGAGCCCAGGCGCGGGTTGATCAGGCAGGAATTCTTCCCGATCCAGCCCAGCCCGGCCTGCCGGCCCAGTTCACGCTCCAGCAGGGGGCCGGTATCGGTGTACCAGCGGTTGGGGATCGTATGTCCCACGGTCTCTTCGATGAATTGCACCAAAGACCTCAGCCGGTTTGGGAGCTCCAGATGGTAATCCTTTCCCCAGGCGTAGCTTGCCACCCCGCCCGCTTCTCCGGAGGCTGCGGCGTAGGGAATTCCCAGCACCAGGATGGATTTGCATTCGGGCAGCAGAATTCGCGGGTCTGCGCGGCGCTCTGCGCCTTCGCCGCTGAGGTAGCTCATTGTGCCGTGATAACCGGCTGCCAGCCAGCTTTTGAAAATGGGATAATTTGGCGGTCGCACAGGTAAAGTAACGCCGGCCAGGGTGAAACCCAGCCGGCGCGCTTCGTTCTTAATTCCCGCGGTTAGCGATTCGCTCAACGCGCTTATTTCACCAGGATCTTGACGAAGACAGGCTTGCCGAAGGGGATGCCCCGGTCATTCGCCATTTGCCAGGCGCTGACGTACTCACCGGCCTTTGCAGGGGCTTTGAAGGAGACAGACACTTCCACCTCCTGTCCGATCTGCACAACAGTCGCCAGCGGAGCAGGCTGCCCCGACATGCGATCGGAATAGCCCGCGTAGATCAGGCCGTAGCCTGCTCCCCATACGCATGAGCCGTTGTTGCGCACCTTCCAGGTCTTTACAAACTCCTGCCCTGTGGTCATTTCGGAGCCATCCGGGATGTTGATATCCACCGTGTTTGAATCAAATGTCAAACTGTCGCATAGGACGGGCGTGGGCGAAACCTCGACGGGCAAACCGCTGGTAGAATCCGTCACCACAACGACCGCAGTGCCCGCAGTTGCAGTGGCTTCAGGCGTGGGTGTGAGTGTCTCGGTGGGCAGAGGTTCCAGGGTGGGGGTGAAAGCCGCGGCGGTCAGGGTGAACTCGGCGATGACCGTCTGGGCTGCGGAGGTGCGCGCGGCGTTCACATCCGGGGTCGGCTCGATGGTCTGGGGGGCTCCACATGCACCTGCCAGCAGCGTCGCCAGGACAAGGACGAACGGTAGGATCGCTTTCCTCATGATAGCCTCCGAATCGTGCATCCGGGGAAACGTACCGGACCTTTACTTCTTGACGGTGATCGCGTAGCAGGCGAGGGTGCCGAAATAATAACCTCGGTCATTCCTCATGCGCCAGCAGCCCGTGTAATCGCCTTCCGCCAGGTGGGCGGTCAACTTCACCGCCAGGTTGATGGATTCGCCAGGGTCCACAAAATCGCTGGGCTTCTTCAAATCAACATCGTAGCCGTCCATTTTGTCGCCAGCCACGAAGACGAAAGCATAGCCCTCATCCCATTTGCAGGTCCCGATGTTCTTGATCGACCAGGTCTTGGTGAAATCTGTTCCAGGCTTCATTACGGTCCCATCCGGGACGGTGACATCGCCCATGAAGGCCGAATTGTCGCAGCTATCCACGACGAGGGTCGCGCCTGGTGTGCCCAGTGTGATCGGTGTTGCCAACAGCCCGGGGGTGGTCCCTGCC
>CAYMQX010000070.1:4559-10425 GCA_964392495.1 uncultured Anaerolineaceae bacterium | reverse complement strand
GGACTCATCAAAAGACCGTCTCGCGACGGTCTTTTTCCCCTCAGTGCCTGCGCGGAGAGCGGAGCAGCCGCGCAGTTGGCCCGGGTGTTCCCGCTCGACATGTTCCCCTCCGATCTCCGGCAGAGATGGACGCGGCAGGCCGCGCTAATGCAATTTCTCCACGTGATCCACAATGCTGCCGTCGGCATAGGCCAGGGCGGCCTCATCAATGGCGGCGATATCGGTCAGGACGGGTCGCAGCCCGCGCTCCTTCATGCCGGCATAAGCCCCGGAGCCCATGCCGCGGCACAGCACGGCCTCGCAATCGAGGATCGCCTCCGCCATCTGTTCATGGCGCGCACGCGAGGCGGGGTCGAACCCGTGCCGCCCGCCCGGCTCATGCGAGTGCCCGCCCCCGGCTTCCGTAAAATGATTGTGGTTCGCCTTCTGGCGCAACTCGCGGCCGACGATCTTCCCGTTCTCCAGCGTCAGCACGGCGTAATAGACGGCGCGTCCAAAATGCTGGCTGACCGTTTGCCCGTCATCGGTGATCAATGCGATCTTCATGGTTCCTCCTGGACCGGCAGGGCTGCCCGCCTTCAGCGCGGATACTAATCGCCCGTCCATTATTATAGTTATTCTATACCATACATCGGCATGTTACAATATAATATAGGACACTAATGCAGTAGTGATGTTGCTCATGAAGCCTCTCTGCCTGTCGCTTCACAATAAATTGTGTAGGCCGCCCAATGCTGGTATGATTAAGCATATCCTCCGCTGCAAAAGGAATCCTTATGGAGACCATCCTTCCGCTCGGTGAAAAATTGCGGCGCCTGCGCGGCGAGCGCAATATCTCACAGCGCGACCTGGCGCGCCTGGCCGGGCTTTCACCCAACTCCATCAGCCTGATCGAGCGCAGCGAGACCTCGCCAAGCGTCTCCACCCTGCAAAGCCTGGCCGCAGCCCTGAACGTGCGCATGAGCTACTTCTTTGAAGAGGAGTCGCCCCGGACCGTGGTGCACATCAAGCCCGGAGGGCGCCCGGCCATTTCCGGTGGAGGCGTGCGCATCGAAGGCCTCGGCGCGGCGCTTTCCATGCAGGAGATGGAACCCTTCACCCTCACCCTGGCCCCCCATGCAGGCAGCGGCGGTGAGCGGCAGGTCGTCCACGCCGGCCATGAGTTCGTCTACTGCCTGAGCGGGCGGATCGAATACGTCATTGACGGAACGGTGTACGACCTGGAGAAGGGCGATATCCTGCTCTTCGAGGCCGCGCTTCCGCACCTCTGGCGCAACCCTTATGAAAAGGAAGCCCGCTTCCTGCTGATCCTGCAAACGCCCAACGCCTCGCGCGAGCCGGTGCAAAGGCACTTTTCGGACCATCCGTCCATCTCACACCTGGGCGGCAACCACCAGCCAGACTGACAGCCCGCCCGGTGAGCGCCGCCCCCGGGGGCGTGCGGCGCCGCGCCGGCCTGGTCACCTGACCAGCGCCGGGCCTTTTTTTAACCCCTCCGCGGTATGTTTGCCCGCGCGCAGCGTTCGATTAGAATTACGCCGTGCCCCTCCGACCCCTTCCCCTGCTGGCGCTCACCCTCTCCGCCCTCGCTGCGGCTTGCGGCGCGCCGCAGGCTGCCCCCGCCACACCGACGCCTCTCTTCGTCACCGCCAGCCTGCCGCCACGCGAAGCAAGTTCCACCCCGCCCCCCACTCAGACTCCCCTGCCTGCCACCGCCCTCCCCACCGCGGCACCCATCGAGGGCAGCACCACCAGCCAGCTCAACGTGCGCAGCGAGCCATCCACCGCCAGTGCCTCGCTCGGGATGCTCGACGCCTTCAGCAGGGTGCAGGTCGTGGCGAAGGACGCCGGGGGCAACTGGTACCAGGTCCTGTATGCCGCCGGGCCGCAGGGCATGGGTTGGGTGCGCGCCCAATATGTGCAGGTCCCCTCCCCGGAGGATGTGCCCCCCCTGGCGGGCGCGCAGAGCGGCCCCTCCGGCACTGTGACCCAGCAGGTCAATGTGCGCAGCGGACCGGGCACCTCCTTCAACGCCCTGGGGACGCTCAACCCGCAGGACTCCGTCACGCTGACGGGCAAAAATCCCGAGGGCACCTGGCTGCAGATCGCCTTCAGCGCCGGAGAGGGCGGCCTGGCCTGGATCGCGGCAGGCTACGTCCAGTCCGGCGCGACCGCCGGACTGCCGATCATTGGGGAACAGGGGCAGGTGCTGGGGACGGGCACACCCGAGGCCCTCGCGCCCTCCCCCACCCCCACCGTGCTCCCGGCCTTCGAGGATGGAGACTCTGCCGCCGCGCCCGCCGCGGATGTGCGCTTCTCCCCCTCCGGTTCGGGAAGCCTGCAATACACCAGCGAGGTCTCCTCTCCCACCGGCGACCGCGAGGACTGGATCCGCTTCACGCCCTATCTGCCGGAGGTCACCATCGAGCTGACCTGTCTGGGGAGCGCGGATGCCATCGCTGCGATCTTCAGCGATGGCGCCCCCCTCCCGGACCTGCCGGAGCTGGCCTGCGGGGTGAAGCAGCTCTACCACCTCACACCGGCGACGGCTTACGAGCTGCGCGTGCGCCTCCCCGATGCGGCGCAGTCGCTGGAAAGCACGCGCTTCACCCTGATCATTTCGACGCTCAGATAGGACTATGCTGCAACCACTGCTCACCCCCAAGGATCTTGAGGCCCGCCCGGATGTGCTCCGGACGCGGCGCACCTATGGTTTCCTCTACGGCTTCTTCCTGGCCCTGGCCTTCTCCGCGTGGATGTGGGGGCCGGACGCCTTCCTGCTCGACCGCGCCCATGCCCTGGAGCCGTGGTTCAAGCTGCTGGCCGGGACGGTCATCTGCCTGCCGGTGGGCGCGCTGGCCGGCTGGCTGACGATGCGCGTGGAGCGCGGCTGGTTCTCCGCGCTCATCTGGCTGGCGGCGGCGGTCGTCTTCGCCTGGGCCAGCGTGGCGCTGCCCTTCCAGATCGCGCCGAAGTGGTTGGCCGCCTCCCATGACCTGCCCCCCGGCTTTACGCCGGTGCTCTTCGAGGCGCTCTTCGTGCGCGTGGGCGTGGCCTATGCCTGGGTGGCGGTGTTCGTGACTGTGGCCGGGGTGCTGGAGCTTCCCCTGGGTGAGGGCGCCGCCTTCTCCACCTCGTTCTTTGGAAAGGCCGGTCCCTTCCTGCTGTGCTTCGCCCTGATGGGCATCACCGCCTTCCTGGTCGATAACCTCAACAACGCCCCCTTCCGCGAGCCCATCACCCTCACCGACCAGACCATCCAGTTCACGGCCGACAACCTGGGCCGGGAGGTGGACCCCAAACTGCGGCGCACCATGCACATGAGCGCCCTCCAGACCATCACCGACCTGGTCACGCAGCCGCGCCAACTGCTGGTGGGATCGTACGACCAGGACCTGTGGAACATCCACGTTCTGGTGCGCTTCGGTGATCAGTGGGTGGACTGTCTGACCGTCGTCAACCAGATGAGCAATTGCAAGAGGCTCCTCGAGCCTGAGAGCTCCCAGCCGTAGAGCGCCTCTCGCGCTGAGCGGAGCCTCTCCCCCTGTCCTCCCAGGAAAGGGGGCCGGGGGGATAGGTCCGCAGGTAGCGCTTCAGTTCCGTTCAGCACGAGGGGGCCGCCGGTCTGAACAAGGGATTATGGTATATTTTTAGCGATGGACCGCATGGACCTGGTTGCTGAAAGTTACGAGCAGGGAAGACGCCTCCTGGCGGCGCGTCCAGCTTCCAGATTGAAGGACCAGGGGCAATTCCTGACCCCGCCCCCGGTGGCCCGCTATATGGCCGGGCAATTGGGTCAGATCACAGACGGCGCCCGGATACAAGATCGCCTGGGAGACCGAGGTATGGGTCGCAGACTCCCCCTCCCACATGGTCCATTTTAACGGCATGAAATTTCTGGGGCCTGCTTCCTAGTTCTTTTTCTTGCTTCCCATGCGCACCGAACAGGAGATGCTCGACCTGATCCTCGAGACCGCCCGCAGCGATGAGCGCATCCGCGCCGTGCTGCTGAACGGCTCGCGCGCCAACCCTAACGCCCCGCGCGACTTCTTCCAGGACTTCGACATCGTGTACCTGGTCAGCGACCCGCAGCCCTTCATCCGCAACCTGGAGTGGATCGGGCGCTTCGGCGCGCGCATGATCCTGCAATTGCCCGACGACATGCCGGAGCCCCCTCCCGCCGGTCCGCTCACCCGCTACGCCTACCTGATGCAGTTCCTGGACGGCAACCGCCTCGACCTGACCATCTTCCCCGCGGCCAGCCTCAGCGAGCTGGAGTCCGATAGCCAGACCCTCCTGCTGCTCGACAAGGATGGCCTGTTCCCCGCGCTGCCGCCTCCCGGCGATGCCGATTACCTCCCCCACCCGCCCTCCGCCAAAGCCTTCGAGGATTGCTGTAATGAATTCTGGTGGTGCGCGCCCTATGTCGCCAAGGGATTATGGCGGCGGGAACTGCCCTACGCCAAAGCCATGCTGGAACGCCATCTCCGCGAGCAGTTGATGGAGATGCTCGGCTGGCACGTGGGTCTCAGACACAGCTTCCTCAGGTCCCCCGGCAAGATGGGCAAGTATCTGGAGCAGTTGCTGGAGCCGGAGTTGTGGGAGCTGCTCCTGGAGACCTGGGCGGATGCGGGTGACGAGCATACCTGGCAGGCGCTCTTCGCCATGTGTGACCTGTTCCGCCGGGCAGCCCTCCCGCTGGCGGAGCATTTCGGCTTCACCTATCCCCTCGAGGACGATGCCCGCGTCGAGGCGCACCTGCACCACGTCCATGACCTGCCGCGCGATGCCGCCGGGATGTACCCCTGAGGCGGAGCATGTCATTATTAGAGGATGAAATCCGATAATTCCGGCCTGCGGGGGGTTATGTGGTATTCTTTCATTAAGACAGTCGTTGGCCCTCACACTGGTATCAAGAAACCCTTTAAAGGTAAAGAGGTTCACATGGCGAAATCCACGCACAAAAACAGTGATTATGGAATAGACGCTCCCCCGGTCATCCGCAATCTGTTCATTGCTGGAACGGCCTCCATCGCCACAGGGGTCATTCTCGAATATGTGCTTGCCACCGCAAAACCGGTGTGGGGGTCCATCTTCCTGGGATGGGGCCTGCTGGCTGGAGCAAGCATGGTCCTCGCCGCCGCCCTCATGCTGTAGAGCAGCAGGATCGGCAAACTCCGGCTCCGTGAGAAGCTGATCGATTCGCTGGCGCTGCGCGGCACCGAAACGATCGTGGATGTCGGCTGCGGGCGCGGCCTGCTGCTCAACGCCGCCGCGCGCCGCCTGACCCCCGGCAAAGCCATCGGCATCGACCTTTGGCAGAGCGTGGACCAATCCGGCAATCGTCCCGAAGCGACGCTGGCCAATGCACGTCTCGAGGGCCTCGCCGGTCTTGTCGAGGTCAAGACGGGCGATATGTGTGAGCTGCCCTTTGAAGACCGGACGATCGACCTCGTGGTCTCCAGCCTGGCGATCCACAACATCCCGGACCCGGCGGACCGCGCCAAAGCCGTGCAGGAGATCGCCAGGGTATTGAAACCCCAAGGGCGGCTGGCCTTGCTGGATTTTCAACGCACGCAGGAGTACGTCAAAACCCTGCAGGAATTGGGCTGGCAGGACGTGAAGCGTTCAGCGCCGCAATTTCAGATGTCCCCCCGTCCGTGTCGTGACAGGGAGAAAGCCTCTATAAAACCCCGTGAGACTGGAACCACCTGTTCCCTGGATTTAGGTCCCTGACGGTTCGTTTGAGCTTTTACACAAAGTCCAAACGAACCGTCATTTGCACACATGATCGGGCTAGGCTTGCGTTACAGGTGTACCCGATTCGTGGAGTTGGTGTCTTTTGAGGTTCTCACCCAGCCTGCCG
>CAYMQX010000070.1:0-4549 GCA_964392495.1 uncultured Anaerolineaceae bacterium | reverse complement strand
CAGGCTCTGACTTTCCGGGGTCAGCGCTGCACCAATACTGCCCAGGGTACCTATCACGGCAAGGGTCATCACATAACGCATTGAGTGGCCGGGCGCAAGCTGTGCCAGAACATAGCTGCCCGCCGCAACGTAAAGGGTGCGGTATAGGATCACGCCGATAACGAGCGCCTCTCCTCCGTAAAGGGGCAGGCCTCTGCGCTCCATGAGCCCCAGGGATTGAAGGATATAGTCGGTGCCGTACGAGAGGACAACAATCACAAGGATCGCGGCAAGTACCGCACCCACAGCCCTGAATATGGTTCTCATCACTCCTCCTCCCCGATCACCTGGACCGCTTCTGCCAGTTTATCCATGGACTGGTGCAATCCGATCAAGGCGAAGACCGCCATCTGCCCCATGCTCAAGTTGTGTTCGGTGATGGTTATCTCCGTGATGCCTTCAAGAAGTTCTTTGAAGGTCGCCACCGTACGGATCTCTTCGGGGAAATCCGGCGAAATACCCGACTGTCCGGAATTCACCCTGTTTCCATCCTTGTCGGATATGCTGGCTGTGAACTCGATCCGCTCCATCGGAACGATCTTTTGATAGGTTCCGGTTGTGTAGTAATCAAGACCGCCCTGATCCTGAGGCGCACGCATGCAAAAAAGGTAGTTTCCGCCTTCACGAAAATCGATCTCGCAGGAAGGCGAAATATAGTTCCTGGGGCCCCACCATTGCATGATGCGCTCAGGTTCGGTCCAGGACTTCCACACCAGTTCCACTGGCGCGGCGATGACACGAGTCACGGCGATATTCTGTTTTACTGTATTCCGGGTTGTGACAGTTGACATTTCAGGTCTCCTTTTTCTGTTCCGGTCATGTAAGGTTTTTTGGAACAGCAGGATCATAACGGGAGAAAAAGAGGCTGTCTTGTATGAAATGGCAAATTACCCGGATTGATTCATATGGATCAACTGGGCCGGGGTGTGGCCGAAGAACTGTTTAATGGCTTTGGTCAGATGTGGTTGATCGAAATAACCGGCCTGATATACGCTGTCCACGATCGAAACGCCCTTTTGTAAAAGCGCTGCCGCCCGCTGCGCACGTTCAAATTGGCGGATGTAATTTTGGCTCAATCCGGTCGCCTGCAAAAAGCGATGGCGCAGGGTGCGGGAGGGTACATCCCGGAATCCATCCTGAAGTGCGCTTCTGACAACGGGATCCAACACCAGCACACCCTCCCGCACCAGTCTCATCACGAACGTCTCTACGTTGTCATATTTGGGGAATTCCCATGCAGAACCCTTCAACCAGAAAGACCCGCCCGAAGCATCCGGCAGGCGTGTCTCGGTATCCACATACTGCCGGGCAGTCAGGTGGGGCATAAACGCACCCAGCTTAAACTTGATCCAGAGAATTTCAGCGCCGGATGTCCAGGATGCAATACCGGCGGTCTTCGGGGAACCAACCACAAAAGGGTGAAAACGACCCTCATGCCTGGTAAAGACCATGTGCCAGTGTACTTCGGCCGGCCTGATGACCGATCCTTCGCTCTCCGTCCACCCCCGTGTAACTGTTTCTATATAAGGTGAGTCAGATTTTCTTTCCTCAAAACCAAGGGTCATGATCAACCACCTCACCAGTAACCATAAGATTTCCGGAGATGGGTGAAAACCCGCCATAAGCCATCCACAGAATACCAAACCACACACGATCGAAATCCCGGATATTTTAGAACATATATTCCAAAGTGTCAAGCCCTGACGTGTCGAGGTCTTATCAGGCGGAGAATGCCATTTCTGATGTAGGAAATACGGTTGGGCTCGTTGGTCGAGGGTCCCCCGACCCCGTCCCCTGACCGCAGGTCTCCGGCGCTCATTACCACTGCCTGTCAGTACGGAGGCCCTTCAAGGTCCTCCCTGGTTTCAGTCACCCCCCGGCCGGTTTCGCGCCTCTCATCCCCCTCTCCCTCTCACCCCTCCGGGGGGAACGGTAATCGCAGGTCGGGGGTTATAATGGGAAAAGTTCCCATTTTGAGGTGGTCATGCCCGATCCGCGTGTGGAAAAACTCGCCCGGCTGCTCGTCGAGTACTCCCTGGAGCTGAAACCCGGCCAGCAGGTCTGGTTCCGCACCACGCCCAACGCCGGTGAGCTGAACCTCGCCTTCTACAGCGAGGCGCTGCGCGCCGGGAGTCACGTTTTCGTCACGCAGGGCATCCCCGGGCAGGAGGAAGCCTTCTATCGCCTGGCCTCCGAGGACCAGCTCGATTACATCTCCCCCATTACGCGCAGCCTCTATGAGAGCGTGGACGCCCTGCTGGTGGTGGACGCCCGCTACAACTCGCGCGAGCTCGCCGCCATAGACCCGGCGCGCATCGCACGCACCGGCAGAGCGCGCGCCCCCCTCAACAAGATCTACCTCGAGCGCAGCGGCAGCGGCTCCCTGCGCTGGGCGCTCACCGTCTATCCCACCCATGCCATGGCTCAGGACGCCGATATGAGCCTGGCCGACTATACCGACTTCGTCTATTCCGCCGGAATGCTGGACGAGCCCGACCCCGTGGACTTCTGGAGGCAGGAGGGCCGCCGCCAGGCCCGACTGATCGACTGGCTGAAGGGTCACGACCGGGTGGAACTGCGCGGCGAAAACGTGGACATCCGCCTCTCCATCCAGGGGCGCAGCTTCGAAGGCTCCGACGGCAAATACAACTTCCCCGATGGCGAGATCTTCACCAGCCCGGTGGAGGACTCGGTGGATGGCTGGATCCGCTTCAAGTATCCCGCCATTGCCCAGGGGCAGGAGGTCACCGACATCGAGTTATGGTTCGAGGGCGGGCGCGTGGTGAAGGAAAAGGCCGCCAAGAACCAGGACTTCCTGACCGCCATGCTCGACCTCGACCCCGGGGCCCGCACCCTGGGCGAGTGGGGCATCGGCACCAACTACGGCATCCGCCGCTTCAGCAAGCACATGCTCTTCGATGAAAAGATGGGCGGCACGATCCACTTCGCGGTGGGGGCGGGTTTCCCCGAATGCGGCAGCCGCAACGAATCGGGCCTGCACTGGGATATGCTCTGCGACATGGCCGAGGCCGAGATCCTCGTGGACGATGAGCTCTTTTACAAGGATGGCCGCCCGGTGATCGATTAATCGCTCCGACACAAGGCACAGCATGCCTTCCGGGGGCGCCCTGAAGGTTTTGCACCCATCATGGACGTTCCGCACCAGGTTTAGGATTAAAGGAAGGCAGGCACCATGAGCGCTGAATTTTTTGAAGCCATCAAAAACGGCGACCGCCCCGAAGTGGAGCGGCTGCTGGCCGCGAACCCGGACCTCATCCACGCCCGTCAGGAGGGCCTCAGCCCCATCCTGCTGGCGGCCTACCAGCAAAAGACCGAGATCGCAGAGATGCTGGCCGGGAAAACCGTCACACTGGATGTCTTCGAGGCCGCCGCCCTCGGCAAGACCGCCACCCTCATCCGCCTGCTGGCGCGTGAGCCCGAGCTGATCAACAGCTACTCGGAGGACGGCTTCCAGGCGCTGGGGCTCGCCTGCTGGTTCGGGCATCTCGATGCCGCCGGGTTCCTCATCAAGGCCGGCGCAACCGTGAACTCCTATTCGAACAATGCGCTGCACGCCGCGCCGCTGCAATCCGCGGTGGCGGGCGGACAGTTGGAGATCGTCCGCTTGCTGCTCGCCAGCGGTGCCGACCCGAACTGCCGCGACAGCCACAGTGGGACCCCCCTCCACGCCGCCGCCCAGAACGGCGATATGCTCATCATCAGCGCCCTCATCTTCGGCGGCGCGGACCTGGAAGCCCGCAACGACGATAACCGCCTCCCCGTGGATATTGCGCTGGACGCCGAGCACGAGGAGGCCGCCCGCCTGCTCATGGAGGGCATCACCCGCCGCAACCGCACCCGCCGGCCCACCGTTCCCCGCCCCTAGAGTCCCCGCGCAGATACCCAAATTCCGGCAAAAAGTCATAAAAAACGCCCGGTGGGATTTCCCGCGGGCGCATGGAGGCATTTCAGGCCGCCCCTCCCCGCGGCCTGCGACTTTCGGCTGCCTCCGGCGTATATACAGCAGGAAATAAAGTTTTTAGGAGCCAACATGAACACCAAACAGAAACTCTTCTCTCTCTCCCTCCTCCTGGCCCTCCTGCTGAGCCTTGCCACCCCGGCCTATGCCTTTGACGGGCGCAGCGGCGACCAGGTGATCATCAAACAGGGCGAGGTCGTCAACGACGATCTCTATCTCGCGGCCCAGTCCATCACCGTGGACGGCACCATCAAGGGCGACCTCATCGCCGGCGCCCAAACCATCATCCTCAACGGCCGCGTGGAAGGCGACCTGATCGCCGCGGCGGAGACCGTCATCATCAACGGCAGCGTGAGCGACGACGTCCGCACCTTTGCCGCCGCCGTTCAGGTGGGACCCCAGGCCAGCATCGGCGGGGACCTGGTGGCGATGGGCGCCAGCGTCGAGACCAAACCCGGCAGTGACATCGCCGGGGACCTCGTCACCGGCAGCGGGCAGGCGCTCCTGGCCGGTGAGGTCGGCGGCAGCGTT
>CAYMQX010000069.1:0-10466 GCA_964392495.1 uncultured Anaerolineaceae bacterium | reverse complement strand
CCACGATGAGCTTGCTGAGCTGCGCGGCGTCCATATCCGGGTCGCGCACCAGATCGCCCAGGAAGGAGGCATAGGCCCAGCCCAGGGCAGGCTCGGTCTCTTCGGAGGCCACGGCGTAATGAGCATAGGGCTGGAGCGCCGCCATGACCTCCAACTGGGCCATCAGGCAGGCATCCATCCCGAGGATGTCGAACTTTCCGATATCCGTGGATTGCAGGCTCTCTTGAAGCGCCTGGTCGAGCTCGTTGAGGTAGATGTTCTCTCCCAACCGGGAGGCCAGCGGAGCGTTGTTGGAGTCATAGCCGCCGGGGGCGGGGTCGCTCCACCCGCCTGGCCAGCCCATGCCGTGGTCGGAGAGGATCAGCACATAATGGTCGGCGGGAAAGGTGGAGGCCGCCCACTGAACAAAATCCACCAGGCTCTGGCCGTCCGACATGTCCACTTCGCCCAGGTCCTGCACCACCTGGGAGTTGATCCGGTTAAGGTCGCTGTCTTGTGTCAGATAGTAGCGGCGCGCGCCGGTCCAATTGCCGTCGCCCTGGTAGGCGCCGGCAAAGCGGTCGATCTGCGAAACGATCCGGACATTATCGCTGGAGCCCACGCGCTCGGCCTCGTTAAAATCCACGAAGATATCCTTCTCCAGCACCTGGTCGTCCGCATCCTGGTAGAGCATGATGGTCCAGGTCTGTCCCGAGCCGCTGGCCGGCGCGGGAGGCGTGAAGTTCGAGACCGGGGGCTCGGAAAGCTGCGGGACCTGGGGCTGGTCCGGGAAGCCGTTCTGCGGGAGGTTATCCTGTGGAAAGTTCTGGCCGCCGCCCGTATCGATCCCCCCAAGCTGGCCTCCCGATAATAAATAGAAAGCCGCCACGATGACAAGCAGGAGGATCGAGCCGCAGCCGCCGATCTGCACGCGGCGCGAGGGCAGGCCGCCCCCGCCGCCTCCGGTCGGGAAGCCGCCCGTACCGCCCGGTCCCTGCGGTGCATCCGCGCGGCCCACGGGCCCCTGGCCTTTCCTGCGGCGTTTGACCTCGATATTATCGTGTTGAGACATCCATCTCTCCCTTTCGATGCAGTCTTGCCTGCACGCTACCCTGCGCAGGTCCATCCCTGAGTGCGATCATTATCGCGTGGAGCCGGAAGAACCACAAGCCTCGGAAAGCGCCTCAGGCGAAGCGCTTTGCAATGCGAAGCATCGCCTCCAGGCTGCGCTCCACATCCTGGTCGCGCGTGGCCCAGGAGGAAACGCTGATGCGCATGGCGGTGCGCCCCTGCCACAGGGTGCCTCCGCACCAACTGGTGCCATCCTCCTGGATTTCGGCAATGACTCTCCGGGTGACCTCCGGCGATCCGAACGAGACCAAGACCTGGTTCAACACGACATCGTTCAGCACCTCATAGCCCGCCGCGGAAAGCCCCTCCGCGAAGCGCCGCGCCTGGCGGCAGGTCCGCTCGATGAGGTCGATCAGGCCGCGGCGGCCCAGGGAGCGCAGTGCGGCCCAGACCTCCACGCCGCGTGCCCGCCGCGAAAGCTCCGGGGTGTAATCGCAGGGGTTGCGCTGCGGCGAGGCAGGCGGCAGGTATTCCGCGCTGATGGCCATGGCCGCACGCAGACTTTCAGGGTCGCGCACGAAGGCCAGCCCGCAGTCATAGGGGACGTTGAGATACTTGTGCGCGTCGGTGGCCCAGGAGTCGGCCTGCTCCATCCCGGCAGTCAAACCGCGCAGGGAGGGCACGGCCGCGGCCCACAACCCGAAGGCTCCGTCCACGTGCACCCAGGCGCCCGCGGGGCGCGCCCAGGCGATGATCTCCTCGAGGGGATCGAAAGCCCCGGTGTTCACATTACCGGCCTGCGTCAGGACGATGGCGGGCCCCTCCAGGCGGGGGAGGGCCTCCGCACGCATCCGTCCCTGGCCGTCCACCGGCACGCGGACCATGCGTTTGCGCCCCAGTCCCAGCATCCCCAGGGCCTTGACCGCCGAGGCATGCACCTCGTTCCCCACCACCACGGTGATGGGCGGCGCGCCGATGAGCCCTTCCCCCTCCACATCCCAGCCCGCCCGGGCCAGCACCGCATGGCGCGCCGCGGCCAGCGCGCAGAAGTTCGCCACGGTCGCACCGGTGACAAACGCCCCGCCAGTGCCCGGCGGCAGGCCCAGCAGCCCGATCATCCACTTGAGGGCGGTCATCTCGAGGATGGCCGCCGCAGGCGTGATGGAGTAGAAGGCGCTATTCTGATCCCAGGCCCCGGCCAGCCAGTTGGCCGCCAGCGTAACCGGCAGGCTGCCGCCGATCACGAAGCCAAAGAAGCGGCTCCCCGCCATCGCCATCGAGGCCGGAGAGCCGGCTTCATCCAGCAGGCGCAGCGTATCCAACGGATCGGTCTCAGACTCGGGCAGGGATTCCTCCAGGCGGCTGAGCGCCTCCACGGCTGCCGGTTACGGCGCGACCCTGCGCTGCTCCAACCCTTCCAGGTATTTCACCGACCGGGCAGCGGCTTCCTCCAGAAGTTCCTTCATATTTTTTTATCTCCAAAGCGGGTTCATCCAGACTCCAAACTGCGAGGCGGACGAATTTCTGAGCGGAGTTATCAGGTTTGGATTGTACCCGATTCACCTTACCCGGCAGTACAAAAGAATCTCTTACCGGAAAGGGCTTCTTCATCTATAATGTAATTGTTTATAGGCAGCTTCACCCGGGAGAACAGCATGGGCGAGAGGATCAGTATTAGCGGCAATCTACAGAGCTTCAGGCCAGGCGTCCGACCCAGCCCCATCCACACACACAAGACGATCAACGGCGCGGCGGGGACCTCCAGCCATCCGCGGCTGCCTGTTCGCAACAGGGCCTGAACTCCCCGTGCAGCCCCCTCATTAATATGGAAGACGAAGCGCTCACCGGAGGGAAACCTGGGGAAGAACCCGCCGCCCAGGGCAGCGGAGATGTGATCCACGTCTCCGGCAATATCGTCAACTCCACCATCATCATCAAATCCGTCGTCCGGGACGACCAGGTCACGGACCTGGAGAAGCTGCCGCCCGAACCGGGCAAACCTCCCTACCAGGGCCTGCAATATTTCGATGAGAGCGACGCGGGCCGGTTCTTCGGGCGCGAACAGCTCACCGCGAAGGTCATCGGGCGGCTCCAGCGGACGCGCTTCCTGGCGGTCATCGGCGCCTCGGGGAGCGGCAAGTCCTCGCTGGTGCGCGCCGGGGTCATCCCCTGCCTGAAATCCGGTGAGCGCCTGGTGGACGGATCTCTGCCCCCCACCGGCAGCCCGCGCTGGTCTTACCGCACCTTCACGCCCGGCGGCCACCCCCTGGATGCACTGGCGGCGGCCCTCTCCGAGACGAACGCCCTGCCCGCACAGATCAACAGCCTGCGCGAGGAACTGGCGCACGATCCAAAATCACTGGCGCTGGCCATCCACGGCCTGCTGGCACGCGAGGGCGCTCCGCAGCTGCTGCTCTTCGTGGACCAGTTGGAGGAGATCTTCACCCAGACGCGCAGTTCCGAGGAGCGCCAGGCCTTTATTGATGCGCTGGTGGCGGTCTCCGCGGAGGAGGACCCGCAGCCGGTCATACTCCTCACCTGCCTGCGCGCGGATTTCTATGCCCAGGTGGCGCAGCACGATTCCCTGCGCGAGCTGGCCTCGCAGCGTCAGGAATTCATCGGAGCCATGAGCCGCGCCGAACTGGTGGATGCGATCGTGGGGCCGCTGGAGCAGGGAGGCTGGAAGATCCAGGAAGGGCTGGTCAAGGTCATCCTGCAGGATGTGGGCTATGAACCGGGGGCGCTGCCCCTGCTCTCGCACGCCTTGCTGGAGACCTGGAAGCGCAGGCGCGGGCGCACCATGACCCTCTCCGGCTATACCGAGTCGGGTGGTGTGGAGGGGGCCATCCGCGAGACCGCGGATGCCGTCTTCCGCCAGCGCCTGACCCCCGAACAGCAAAAGGTGGCGCGCCTGATCTTCCTGCACCTGACGGAGCTTTCCGAGGACGCGCAGGACACGCGCCGCCGTGCGCCCTTCAGCGAACTGGTCACGCGCTCCAGCGACGAGGCCACCATCCAGGCTGTCATCAATATCCTGGCGGACGCGCGCCTGGTCACGACCGGGACCATCGAGCCGGGAGAGACAAAGGTCGTGGAGGTGGCGCACGAATCGCTGATCCGCGAGTGGCCCACCCTGCGCGAGTGGCTGAGCGAGGACCGCCAGGGACTGATCCTGCACCGCCAGTTGACCGAGACCGCCGGGGATTGGCAGGCGAACGGACAGGATGCCGGGCTGCTCTACCGAGGCCGCCGCCTGGAGGCCATCGAGACCTGGGCGGCCAGGGAGGAGAACGCCGATTCGCTCAACCCGCAGGAGACCGCCTTCCTGGAGGCCAGCCGGGAGAACGCGCGGCTGGAGCAGAAGAAGGAGCAGGAGATACAGCGCTTGCGGCGCACCCAGCAGAACTTTGCGATCTTTGCAGGAGTCGCCGTCATCCTGCTCATCGCCGCGGCGGCACTGGGGTACAGTCGTCTACGGCCCCTGCCTCCGCCGAAGATGAACGGCCTCTATAATGTGGCGGTCGCCGAGTTCGGCGCGGTGGAGGCCGACGGGCAGGTCCACCCATTGACAGACGGCAGCGGGCTGCAGGCCAGCCAGAAGGTGGCCTCCGCCCTGCTGAATTCGTCCAGCAAGAATCCGGGGCTGGTCATCTGGAACGACGGCCAGGAATTGATGGACAAGAGGGTGAAGATCGGTGTGGTGGACGAGGCACAGGCCGCCGCCACTGCCCAACGATTAAATGCCAACATCCTGATCTACGGCCTGCTGGACCGGCGCCTGAAGCCCCCTTCCTTTAAACTACAAATGTATCTGTCTCCGGGCCTCTCAGATGCGCTCGACGAGGTGAACGGCAGCTTCGACCTGACCGCTCCCATCCCGGCGGAAGCGGGCCTGGAGGCGGAAGCGGTGCAGGCCGCGATCGTCCAGCAGGCCGAACTGCTGCAATCGTTGATCATGGGTCAATCCGAGAGCCGGCTGGGGCACACCCTGGAGGCGCTGGAGATCTACCTGAAGGCCGCGCAGTTGGCTCCCGATTCCAGCCTTGTGCAGTTCTTCATCGGGCGCGAATACCTGTTCTCGCTGGAACGCGAGCCTGTCCTGCGCTTTGCCAGCCAGGCCTTTGAAGAGGAAGCCCGCAAGTCGCTGGAGAAGGCCGTCCAACTGGACCCGCAGAACTCCCGGGCCCACATCGGCCTGGGCAGCCTGTACGTCAAACAGGCCAAGCGGCTGATCAGCCAGGGGATGGATTCAGAGTTCACGGCGCAGAGCTTCCAGCAGGTCATCGGCCTGCTGGACCAGGCCGATGAGGCCTACACCACGGCGCAGGAATTGCAGCCCGACAGCGCCCGCTACGGTGTGCCGGTGAGCGAGATCGCGGCCCTCGGCCTGGGGGATGCGCGCCTGACGCGCGGCGTCGCCCTGCTGGCATTCGGGCGGACCGACGAAGCCGGACCGGCCTTTGAGCAGGCCCGGCAGATACTGGAGGCCAGCCTGCCCTCCTTCCAGCCTCCCGATCTGCAGCGCTACCTGGCGCAGAACCATCAATTCCTGGGGAGCACCTTCCAGAACATCGGCTATTACAACTGGCTTTCCGGGGATACCCCGGGGGCGTTGGAGAATTACAACCGGGCCATCGAGGAATTCGATGCCTGTATTCAGATCGGCTCCGCCTCGAACGACCGCGTGATCCAGAGCGATATCGTGGAAGCCAACTGCACGCCGCACCGGCAGGAGACCGAGCTATCGATCCAGCAGATTGGAGCCCCATGATGGATGTACGACCCGCCCGACCCTCCCTTCCGACGGCCCGCCGTTTGCTTTTTGCGGGGCTCCTGCTCCTGCTCGTCCTGGCGTGCAGCGGCGTCACTACGAACACCCAGCCCACACAGACGCCCTTCGTCATCACGGCCACGGCTCCGCCCGCCACGGCCACAGCCGCAGCGGAAGCCAGTCCCACCGCCAGCCCGCCCGAGGCAACCTCCACCACGGCCCCTTCCTGCACGGTCCTTCAGCAGTTGAACCTGCGCACCGGTCCCGGTACCGCCTATAACCCTCCCATCGTCGCGCTGGAGACGGGCACGCAGTTCGTCCCCATCGGGTTCAACCCGGTGGGCGTCCCCGGCGGGAGCTGGGTGCAGGCGCGTGTGGATTCGATCAACAAGACCGGCTGGGTGAGCGCAGGGGAGCAGTTCGTGACCTGCAACCTGGAACTGTCCAGCCTGCCGGAGGTAACCGTGGCGCCGCCTCCCAAGCCCGCCGCGCCGCGCGTGAGCATGGGCGCAGTGGACGGTAACAACCTCGAGATCTTCCGCTTCTCGATCGATACCAACAATGATTATTTTGTCCGCATGTACGTCTTCCGCTCGGACAACCCGGATGAGGGCTTCAGCCTCTCCAAGGACGGGCGCGGGATCGACACGGTTAAGTTCCTTGTCACCAGCTCCGACAATTCCCGCAACTTCTTCTCCAGCACCGAGGGCCAGGCCGGGTACTGCATCTTTGGCGGGGGCACACCTGAGTGCAATCCCTGGGTCATCGAGAACGGGCAATACGTTTGGGGCGCAGGCGGCGAGCCGGTGGCGGAACAGGATTACGAGCTGTTCATCGAGGTCACTGCGGATGACGGCGAGGTCGGGAACTGGACCATCCCCATCACGGTGCGGTTTCCCTGAAATTTCCCGTTCACGGCAAATGATGAACGACAACGTTCAGGTCACCCCCAAGCCGGACATCCCCGCCTCGCTGGAGAGGGAACAGTACTGCTACGTGACCAGCCGCGGCCGCGTGACAGGCCGCCCGCACGAGATCGAGATCTGGTTCGAACTGCGCGGCCGCACCGTGTACCTGCTTTCCGGCGGCGGGGAGGCCTCCGACTGGGTCAAGAACATGCGCCGCGAGCCTGCCGTCACCGTCAGGCTTGCCGGGCGCGTTTTTGCAGGGCGGGCCCGCTTCGAGCTGGGAGGGGAGGAAGAACAGAACGCCCGCCAGGGGCTGGCGGGCAAATATCAGGGCTGGCGCCCCGGACGCAGGATGAGCCAATGGGGGCGCACCGGGCTCGCAGTGGCCATCGACCTGCTGGACGAACTGCGCTAAGGTCAGAGCATGAACTGCGCCGAGAGCCTTTTCAGCTCCTCCATGCTTCTGCTTTCCTTGATCAGCTCGAGGACCGCCTGCACCACGCGCCCGGGAGCCACGCGCCTCAAACAGTCCTGATGACCGAGCGGGCAATCGCGGCTGTAGCAGAACTTGCATGGCACGTCAAAGAACAACGTGCGGTGCGGCACCTTCCAGGGCGTCTGCTGGGGATGCGTCAGGGCATACAGGTCAACGACGGGCGTTTGGAGCGCCGCGGCGAGATGCACGGGCGCATTATTATTGGAGATCAGAAGCGGCGCCAGGAAGATCACCGCGCTCAGCGTCTGCAGGTCCAACTGGCCGGACAGTGAGAAGGTCCGCGAATGCATGCGGCCGCGGATCTCCTCCACCAGCTCCGTCTCGGGTCCGCTGCCAGTGAACAGGATCTGGAACCCGTGGGCGGACGCCAGTTCCTCCGCCGCCTGTGCAAAGTGCGGAGCCGGATAGCGCCGGGCGGACTCGGAGGCGCCCGGGTGCAGCACCAGCCAGGGGCGGTTCATGTCCAGCCCCAGTTCATAGAGCAGCCCGACCGCAAGCCCCACCGACTCGGGGGCCAGGTTGAGCGACAGGAAATCATTGGCAGGGTAGTCTCCCAGGGCGCGTACCAAATCCAACTGGCGGCGGACCTCATGGCGGAGGGTGGGGCGTCCGGCCTGGTCCGATTCCTGGATCCAGTCCGTCAGCAGGCGGTGCAGATCCTCGGGGGCCTGGCCGAGCCGCCGCGGGATGCCGGCACGGGATATAAGCCGGGCTGCGGGGAGCGGGTCCTGCTGGAAGTTGTTGAAGATCACTGCTCCGTCAAACCCGCCGGCGCGCAGTCGCAGGAGCAGTGACTCATCCATATCGATACTGCCGCCCGGCCCGTCATGAACGAGAGTCTCATCCACCATATCGAGCAGCGGGGCGGCGCGCGCCGCGGAGGGCGTTGTCAGGAGCGTGATGCTCCGCCGGGGATGGGCTTCCTTCAGAGCGCGCAGGGCCGGTGTTGTCAGCAGCAGCCCTTCCAGCGAATCCAGGCGGGTGCACAGCAGGCGCTGTGCCCCGGCCCAGCCCTGCTCAGGCTGCATGAGGCGCCTCCCGACCCGCCGGGGCGCGATCCGGGTGCGTCCTCCTCCGGTCAGGCTGCGGCTGTGCAGCCGCGGGACCGGCATGTTCCAGCGCGAAGCCGGCCAGGGATTTTTTCAGGCCGGTCACACAACCACCTCCTCCTGCATGATACCGGCCAGCGCCTGGAGTGCCCGCATTTGCAGGGCGCGTACCGCCCCGGCGCGTTTTCCCATGCGGGCGGCGATCTCATCCGTGGACAGCCCCGAGATGAACTTCAGCACGACCACCCGGCGCTGTTCGCTGGTCAGGCCATCCAGTGCCCGGCGAAGGGCCTCGGTCTTGAACTGCAATTCGGCCTGCTCTTCAGGCGCCGGCCCATCGCCTGCCAGCGAGACGGCCTCATCCAGGGACACGGTCCGCTTGCGCGTTCGATAGTGGTCGATGACCGCATTGCGCGCAATGGTGTAGAGCCAGGCGATAAAAGGCGCTCCCGTTAATTTGCAGCGGTCCAGGTTTTCCCAGGCTTTATAGAACACCTGGGAGGTCAGGTCTTCGGCGGTCTGCTCCTCGGTGACACGGAAATAGATGTAGCGGTAGATCCTCTCCGCGCATTCATCGTAGAGCTGCGCGAAGGCCTCCGCATCCCCGGCCTGGGCAAGCTTCAAAAGCTCACGCTGGGAATTGGTGTTGATCGGTTCGGCTTTCCACCGGACTCTTGGGATGGTATCGGTATCCAGGTGGGGCATGAGAAGATCCTCCTTCAAGTAGGTCGGGGTATTTCAAGTCGCAGCCGTCTTTGATTTGGGCCATTGACCTGCTGCGCCCGGTCCCTGCGGTCAGTCTGGCACCACTATATGCCGGGAGCCTGAGGGCCTCCATTGGGTATTTACCTAAAAAAGCTTTAGGAATTTCCCTACCGTCCAACCGGGGAGAGGCGCTGCTTTTATCCTTTCCCGGCGCCCTTTTGTAAGTGGACAAGGCCACTCTGAATATGTGTTATCATGCAGGGACACACATGAAGAACTGAAATCCACCCCGACCCCTGTCTCTGCGATCCGGCTGCGGATCGGAAGCCGCTGAGGCGGTGAATTTCAGTGGATGGGAGCAGGCCTCACGGAAGAGAATCCAGCCACCAACCTTCTTTTTCCTTCAGGCAGGAAAAGGGAGGCAAGCAATGATCCAGGCAAGTCCACCCGGAGCCGGGGGAAGCAGGCTCTGCAGCTCGCCAACATCTTCGATACACTGCCCGAGGCAATGATCATCACGGACCAGGACGGGCGTATCCAGCAGGTCAACCGCGCCGCCATCGCCCTGTTGGGCGAACCGGAGCCGGGCCTGGAACTGCGGGATTGGCCTCGGTATTTTGGCCTGTTTGCCAACGAGGACCTGGCCAGCCTGGAATTCGAGAGCCTTTCCGGGCTGCAATCCATGGAGCATGAAGGCGGGCCGGCGCGCGAGCTTGTGCTGCGCAGGGAGCCGGGCGACCGCCTGCGCTGGCTCTCCATGTCGGTGCGGTCTCTTCCGGATACGGAAGGGTCTGTGGAGGGGGCCTGGATCCTGCTGCAGGACATTACACCCCGCAAGAGCATCGAACTCTCGCGCGAAACCTACGTGAAGCGGATCGAGACTCTCTACCGGCTCTCCCACCTGCTCTCGGAGGGCGGCAGCGACTCAAAACGCATCACCCGTTCGGTTGCCAGCCTCGTCTCCGAGGTGATCGGTGACCTGTGCACCCTCTCTCTGCTCAGCCCGAATGGAAAAAAACTCAACCTGGCCGCACACCACGATACGAACCCTGCCGCCCGCAACCTTTTCCGCAAGGCCCTGGAGAGGCTGGGAACGGAATTCCCCGCGGACCAGGGTCATGCCGGCACAGTGGTCGGGACAGGCAAACCGGTGTTGATCCCCGATGTGCCGCCGGAAGAACTGGGGAAATTGGCGATCCCTGAATTCCAGGAATACGTCCAACAGGTGGGCATCAGCAGCAGCCTGATGGTCCCCATGATCGGGCGGGGCGGGGTCATCGGGGTCCTCAGCCTGGGCCGGCATCGCGGTCACAAGCCGTATAGTGCCGGGGACCAATCCTTCCTGCTGGATATTGCGGCCCGCACCGCCCTGGCGCTGGAGAACGGGCGGCTGGTCGAATCCCTGCGCAGCGAGATCAGCGAGCGCCTGTCTGCGGAGCGCGCCCTGGGGATGAGTGAAGAGCGCTTCCGCTCCATCTTTGAATCCA
>CAYMQX010000068.1:0-10668 GCA_964392495.1 uncultured Anaerolineaceae bacterium | reverse complement strand
CAGGCGTCCCTTCTCGAAAACGCTCACCTTTTGCAGGTTCGGCTTGAACGAGCGATTGGTGGCGCGCTGCGAGAAGGAGCGATTGTGTCCAAAGGTCGTCGTCTTGCCGCAATGAGCGCATTTAGCCATCGTACAATATCCTTTCTTGCATGAGTCCGCGTTCAGTCCCCTCATTCAGAGGGCACGGCATTTTACCACAGATCGTAACCATCTTCAAGACGGCATGTTAAAATAACAGGCAGAGGAACCAATGGGCGAAGAAACAACATCCCTCGGAAGCATTCACATTTCACCCAACACGGTGGCCAGCATTGCATACCATGCCGCCCTGCAATCCTACGGCGTGGTGGGCCTGGCTCCCAAGAACCTGGCCGACGGCCTCGTGCACAGCATCACACGCGAGCCCGGCCGCGGCATCAACGTGCGTTACAGCGGGGAAGACCTGGACATCGACGTCCACATCATCGTGGAATTCGGAACGCGCATCAACTCCGTGGCGGAAAGCGTTGCCAATGTGGTCCGTTTCAGTGTGGAAAAGGCGCTGGGATTGAAGGTGAACAGCGTCAATATCCACGTGGCCGGACTGCGGGTCAGTAATCTGGATTAGGAGAGCGTTCCTTCATGGCAGTGGACAATAAGCGCGTGGAACAATTCCGCAGGCAGCCGATCGACGGTCAGGCTGTCAAGCGGCTGGTCGAGGCCGGGCTGACCTGGCTGCGCACCAACCAGCAGACCGTCAACTCGCTGAATGTTTTTCCAGTGCCGGATGGGGATACAGGCACGAACATGGTCCTCACTATGCAGTCGGCCTGGAATGAGATTAAGGACCTGGGTCACCGGCACGTGGGCAGGATGGCCGCGGCCGTCTCACAGGGTGCCCTGATGGGCGCACGCGGCAACTCGGGCGTAATCCTCTCACAATTGTGGCGCGGCTTTGCGCGCGGCGTCCACGATCACGAGACGCTCGACGCAGCCACGCTGGTGAAAGCCTTTGCCGAGGCGCGCGATACCGCCTATAAGGGCGTAGTACGCCCCGTGGAGGGTACGATCCTGACTGTGGCCCGAAGTGTGGCGGCTGCCGTGGAGGCGGCCCTCCCTTCGGCGCGGGATGCCATTGACATCCTCCAGATAGCGGTCCGCGCGGCGGATGAAGCCGTTCTGTCCACGCCGGACCTGCTGCCTGTGCTCAAACAGGCGGGGGTGGTGGACTCGGGCGGCAAGGGACTGTTCTTCATTTTGGAAGGCATGCTCCGGCACGTGTACGGTGAGCCGCTGGATACGCCCACCATGACGGTGCAGCCCATCTCCGCCATGAATCTGGAGGACGCCATGCAGGAGGTGGAGGCAGGGCAGGATTACGAAGTGGTGGTGGATTTCTTCCCCACCGGGATCATCGATCTGCAGCGCTTCTACTCCCGCCTGGAAGAGATGGGCACTTCCATCCAGGTGGGAGAAGGCGATGGCATGTACCGCATGCACATCCACGTGCCCACCGAAAAGCGTTATGAGCCCATCGACTATATCATGGGGATCGGCACCATCACGAAGGTGGCCATGGAAAACCTGCTGGCCCAGATGGACGAGGTACAGAAGAGCAGGGCCTCCCGCATCGAGTTCGCGGCCGTGGAGCCGGGGCAGATCGCGGTGGTGGTGGTCTCTCCGGGGGCGGGCATCAGCCGCATTTTTGCCAGCCTGGGTGTGGCTACTGTGGTGGAGGGCGGACAGACCATGAACCCCTCCACGCAGGACATCCTGAAATCCTTTGAGAACCTGCCCACTGACCGGGTCATCATCCTGCCCAACAACAAGAATATCGTCATGGCAGCCAACCAGGCCCGCGAGGTAACGGTCAAGCAGGTGGCCGTGGTGCCCAGCCGGAGTATTCCGCAGGGGATGGCTGCCATGCTGGCGTTCAACATGGAGGGTGATCTTCCGGCCGTGGCTGAACGGATGACCAGGGCCATTAGCACCGTCCAGACCGGGGAGATCACTGTGGCCACCCGCTCGGTGGAGATCGACGGCGTCAAGGTGGAGAGCGGCCAGGTCATCGCACTGTTGGATGGCAAGCTGGTGCTTTCAGAGTCTTCCGTGGAGGCCGCCGTACTCGGCGTGTTGGAGCAAGCCAAAGCCGGGGAATTGGAACTGATCACGCTCTTTTATGGCGAGGGGGTCACCCACACAGAAGCCAACCGCATGGCCGACCTGGTCCGTACGAAATACGCCAACCTGGAGATCGAGGTGCAGGAGGGCGGCCAGCCGCATTACCAGTTCATCCTCTCGATCGAATAGCCTCATCCTCACCCTTTTTTGATATCAGGCCCCTCCTGCATCTGATGCATCCCGCCATTGCGGGCTGGACCGAGAGAAATCAAAACGGGCGCTCATACTGCGCCCGTTTTGATTGATGCCTCTGTACCTCAAGCGATCGCCAGTTTCTGCGGCCTGAACATTTTGATGGTCTGTTTGATCGCCTCCACGGCTGATCCGAAGATCGAGAGGGCGAGCAGGACGCGCACCCCCTGCTGTGCCATGATCCCGAGAATGCGGGCGGCTTCCGGGTCGCTAAAGATGCCGCTGGCTTGCAGGCTCTCGGGGGTGATCGCTAAAATGGAAGGCCCGGTGAGCAGGAAGTACCCGATCACCATTTGGGCGATCTTGATGGCGATGGACACCATCCGGGAGGGGATATCCCAGCGGCCGGAGCGCAGCAGCAGGGAGTTGAGCAGGATCTCGGCGATCCAGGTCAGGTTGATCCACGGCAGCATCCGGAAGAAGGCCTCGGAAAGGACCGGCAGGACCGTCCACCGCTCACCGGAGGGGTAGTAGATGCCGATCAACTGCGGGTTGAAGTTGAAGAGGCTGAGCACAATGGCCGTGAAAACGATGGCGGTGATGGGCTCCCAGATCTTCACATCATCCTGTTCCGGCTCCTTCATCAGGCTGGCGGGATCCCAATCCTTCTCGTCCTCGGTCTTGAATTCCTGGGCAGGGATGGCTCTTTCCAGGACCACAAACACGAGGGTGACCGTGCCAAAGGCCGAGATGAGCGCCGAGATGATCCCCGAGAACCCTCCACCCAGGGCGGAGAAGAACTGGTTGGCCGTCATGGGGGCATGGGTGGCGACCTGGATGCCAGTGAGGACCAGCAGAACAGAGGCCACGACGGCCACCACGATCTTGACCACCATCAAGTAGAAGGGGAAGATGCGCGGCCCGATCAGGTAGGGGGTGGGGTTATAGGTGGAGGCCACCTTTGCCGGCGAGCCGTATTCACGCAGCAGTTCCATTTCCATGAGCTCGTCGGCGGGGCGGCCGGTTCTGCGGGCACGGTCCTCCAGCATATCCTCGAGGGTGGATCGCAGTTCCTTTTCAATATCGCTGCGACCGCGCACCAGGGGCAGGCGGCGCCCGACTTCGCTTACGTAACGATTAATGAGTTTCATTTTTTCTCTCCTTGTTCCTGACCCAGCATACGGTCCATGGTTGTGACGATGCCGGTCCATTCCTTTTTCAGGCGGGGCAGAACCTTCCTGCCCTCGGCGCTGATGACATAGTAGCGGCGGGGACGGGCCTCTTCCAGCTTCCAGACCGATTGCAGCAGTCCCTGTGATTCGAGCCGGCGCAGCAGCGGGTAGAGCGTTCCCTGGTCGACCTCCAGCCCCATCTCCGCCAGACGGTTGAGCAGGGAGTAGCCGTACTCCTCGCTGCCGAGCTGGCTGAGCACCGCCAGGACGATGACGCCCCGTCTCAACTCCAATACGACGTTTTCAAGCGATTCTGTGTTTGCCATATGGTTACCTGTGTCGTACTATACTGTATATCACATAATATGTCAAGAGTAAAATATAAGGGATTTCCAGCAAATCAGGAGAGGGTATGTTAGACTACGCCAGTGGACATAGTATGAAGATCGGAATTGTGACAGACTCCACCTGTGATATCCCCGCCTGGCTGGTCGAACAGCATGAGATCGCCGTCATCCCCTCCGTGCTGGTGATGGAGGGCGTTGAATACGTGGACGGCCGCGACCTCAGCCGCGAGGAGTTCTACCGACGGCTGCCGGCGCTGCGGGAAGCGCCCACCACAGCCTCGTCCTCCCCGGCTGAGTTCGCTGCGGCCTATGAATCGCTCCTCGGAAGGGGCTGCGAGCGCGTCCTCTCGCTGCACGCCGCCGGGAACCTGACCTCCATCCTGAACACCGCACAGCAGGCGGCACAGGCCTTCGGGGAGAGGGTGCACTGCCTGGACAGCGGATCGCTCTCGCTGGGGCTGGGCTTCCAGGTGCTGGCCGCGGCGGAGGCCGCGGAGGATGGTTGGCAGGCGGTATTGCGGGCGGTGGAATCGACGCGGCGCAGGTTACGAGTTTCGGCTGCGCTCGATACGATGAAATACCTGAAGAAGAGCGGGCGCGTGCCGGGGGCCGTGGCTGCGCTGGGAGGGCTGCTTTCCATCAAACCGATGATCGAATTGAGCGAGGGAGAGGTGAAGGCCATTGCAGCCGCACGCACCCGCCAGCAGGCGGATGCGCGTATGCTGAACTTCCTGCTCGAGTCCGGACCGCTGGAACGGCTGGCGATCCTGCACAGTAACGCCGAAGGGCGCGCCCGCGGGTTCCTGGAACGTGCCATGGATAGGGCCAGCCGTTCGATGCCGCGGGATATCCTGATGGTGAATGTCACCAGTCTCATCGGTACTCATGTAGGTCCCAACGGACTGGGCTTTGCCTGCGTGACCGGCCGCTAGAGGCCGGGAATCATAGGGGCCGGAGTCTACTCCGGCTCTGTCCTTTTAAAGGATATGGAACGAGGGTTAGCGCGGGGCGCTGGAGCCGCGTGCCTGGAGTCTGCCCCTCAGCATCACGCGGCGGGCCGGACGCTCCGGCTCGGCGATCCGCTGGAGGAGCATCCCGGTGGCGGTGCCACCGATCTCCTCCACGGGCTGGGCCAGAGCCGTGATGGGCGGATCCACAAACTCGCCCCATTCGGCCGCGTCGAAGCCGGCCAGGGCGATATCTCCGGGGATCTTCAGGCCGGACTCGCGTATGGCCTGGAAGACGCCCGCGGTCAGCAGGGAGTTGCTGGTCAGGATGGCATCCGGCCGGGGCGACCGGGAAATGAGTTTCCGGGCCGCGGCATGACCTGCCTCGATGCGCGGCGGTACCAGGTGGATGGAGTGCGCTTCCAGTCCGTGAGCTTCCATTGCCTGCTGAAAACCGGCGCGGCGCTCCAGGCCGGTCACGCTGGATTCTCCGAACAGCCCGGCAAGACTGCGGTGACCATTTGCGATCAGGTGCTCCGTCAGTTCGCGGGCCGCCGAGGCATTATCCAGCACCACCATGTCCAGCTCCATCCCCGGGATGGAGCGATCGATTACAACCGCGGGTAGTGTCAGGGGGCGGCGCTCCGGGTGAATACAGTACTGCTGGGTGGGGGAGAAGATCAGGCCGGCCACATTTTCGGCTTGAAGAAGTTCGAGGAAGGTGGCCTCCCGGACGGGGTCCTCATCCGTGTTGCAGATCAGGACCGAGTAGCCTTGAGCGTAGGCAGATTCCTCCACGGCCCGGCTGAGGGCCGCGAAGAACGGGTTGCGGATATCGGAGAAGACCAGCCCGATGCGGGCCGTCCGCCGGGCGCGCAGGCTGCGTGCCACCAGGTTGGGGCGGTAATGCAGCTCGGCCACCGCCCGCATCACACGTTCGCGCGTGGAAGGACGGATGAAATCCTTGTTTGTGAGGACCCGCGAAACGGTGGCTGTGGAGACCCCGGCCGCCTTTGCCACGTCTTTGATGCTTGCCATGGATGCATCATAACATGGATAAAGTCGAATGTAATCGTTTGCAAACTGCTAGCGTTCCCGCACCCTGCCTCGCTGCAGCAGCACCGCGATCCCGATCAGCAGCACGATCGTCACTGCAATGCCGCCTTCCGGGCCAAATGCACCGCCGGTGATCCAGGCCGGACCCTGTGTCTTGAAGTTCCACAGGCTGAGGCCGCCCGCATCCATCCCGCTGACATCGAAACCCAGGATATTTCCCTGTACCCAATTCCATGCGGAGTGAAGCGCGCTGATGCCCCAAATGGAACCTTCCTGCAGGGCGTATAACGCCGCGAACAGCCCGAACAAGGCCAGGTTGACAAGCGCCAGCCAGTGGATTCCGCTGTTCAGGCCGTGCATGACCGCGAACAACAGCGAGGAGACGGCCAGCCCCACCCATGGGCGGTAGCGTGCCCCGAGCACGGGCAGCACCCAGCCGCGGAACAGTACCTCCTCCGCGCCGCCTTGCACGAGCCAGCCGGTCAGGATAATGAGAACGCCTCCCAGCGCGGCGAGTCCCTGGCGGGACGGGTCTCCCTGTTCAGGGACAAGGGCTCCCAGGGACATGAGGATGGCCGAAGCGCCCACAAACAGGATGATCCCGGCCGCGAAGCCGGCTGCGTAGCGCAGGAGGGCCCTCCTGGCCTCATATCCGAGGGTCCACATGGGGCGGCCTTCATAAAAGCGGGCCCACAATCCCACGAAGACATAGATCAGGAAAAAGGCCGAGATAAAGAAAAGTGCCATCACCAGGCCGGCCATTGTCGAGGACAGATCCTCGGTGGAGATACCGGTGGCGGTCACACCGCCTTGAAAGGTGAGCAGGATCAGGAGCGGCAGGCTGCCGAATTCGGCCAGCACTGCAAAAATGACAGCCAGAGGAATAACTGCCAGGATATGTGTAAGACGGCGGCCGCGGCGCGCCAGTTCGAACATGCGGCTCTGCGCGATCCACGCCGGCAGCCCAGCCTTCGGCGTTCCATCGGGTACGGTCATCGCTTCTCCTCCGGGGAAAAACCGGCGTACAATGGATAAAATGCTTATATCAGCATATCACAAAAATCTGCGCTGCCTTTCGCGGCTTGACACTGATTCCGAATATGCGGTACACTTTGGCCGGATGGGGAGTAGCCGCCTGTCCTCTACAGGATGGATCGTCGTCATTTCATTGGCAAAAATGCCATCGGCGGTCCATGCGCTTGATGCGATGGCAAGACCACCACAGGTGTGGTGGTCTTTTAATTTGTCACCACACACTCCACCTCAAGGAAGTGTTGAATGATACCGACCAGGGAAGAAGACAAGACACCGGAACGGCAGCAAGCCTGGCACGCGCTGGACGCGGCAGAAGTCCTGCGGCACCTGGAGGTGCAGGCCGACGGCCTGTCCTCGGAAGAGGCCGCCCGGAGGCTGGCCCAGTATGGCGAGAACCAGCTTCAGGAGGCAGCCCGGCCCACTTTTTTGAAGATGTTGTGGGAGCAGCTCAACAGCTTCGTTGTGATCCTGTTGATCGTGGCCTCGCTCATCTCGGCCCTGTTGGGCGATTATATCGAGGCCGCCGCCATCATGGCCATTGTGGTGCTGAATGCAGTCCTGGGTATCTTCCAGGAACGACGCGCCGAGCAGGCCCTGGCCGCCCTGCGGCGCATGGCCGCACCCGATGCCCAGGTGCTGCGCGACGGGCGGCGGCAGATCATCCCGGCGCGCCAGTTGGTGCCCGGCGATGTCGTGTATCTGGAGGCGGGCAATTACATCCCTGCCGATATGCGCCTTCTGGAGGCTGTCAACCTGCGCATTGAAGAGGCCTCCCTCACCGGTGAATCCCTGCCGGTCCAGAAGAACGCCGTCAGTGTGCTGGAGCGCAATGTGCCTCTGGGGGACCGCAAGAACACGGCTTTTATGGGGACCTTGGTTTCATATGGACGCGGGCGCGGCGTGGTGGTGGCCACCGGGATGCACACCCAGCTTGGCCTGATCGCCACCATGCTGCAAAGCGTGGATACCGAGGTCACGCCCTTGCAGCGGCGGTTGGACCAGTTGGGGCGCTCGCTGAGCATCGGTGCACTTATCCTGGTGGGAGTGGTCTTTATAGCCGCGCTGTTCAATTACACCGAGATCGGGGATCTGTCGAATGGCCTGTTTGCCTACCTGCGAGATTATGCTACCGAGATCACCGAGGTCTTCATCATTGCCATCAGCCTGGCGATCGCGGCTGTTCCCGAGGGTCTGCCCGCTGTTGTGACTATCAGCCTGGCGCTGGGCATGCGCGAAATGATCAACCGTCATGCCCTGATCCGCAAGCTCTCCTCTGTGGAGACGCTGGGCTCGGCCACCGTGATCTGCTCGGATAAGACCGGGACCCTCACACAGAACGAGATGACCGTCACGCGCATCTGGGCGGACGGGCAGTTCCTGAATGTGACCGGGACCGGTTATGTGCCAAAAGGCGAATTCCTGGTGGACGGCAGGCCTGTGGATGTGGCCGATTATCCTGCCGCCCTCACCACTCTCTGGTTGGGTCTGCTGAACAATGACGCCGAGATCGAGACCACGGGCGCGAGCGAGAGCGGCCAGACCTACCGCATTGTGGGTGATCCGACAGAGGGCGCTCTGATCGTGGCGGCTGCCAAGGCCGGTGCACTGCATGTCGATATCGATGAAGCCTACCCGCGCGAGAATGAAGTGCCGTTCGATTCCGAGCGCAAGCGCATGATCACCATCCATGATGTGCGTGAGCCCAGCCCGGAGGACCCCTCCCCCTTCTACGATAAAGAACACCTGCATTGGGATGTGATCGCTGTAAAGGGCGCCCCTGACGTGGTGCTCGACCTGTGCACGCGTTACCAGACCTCCAACGATGAGTCCAAATCGCTGGATGAGGCCGCCCGGGCGCGCATCCTGGAGGCCAATGATGCCATGACCCGCGACGCGCTGCGCGTGCTCGGCATGGCATACCGGACCGTCCCGGAAGTGCCGGAGAACAGCGGAAGCCTGGATACGGAGGAACTGGAAAAAGACCTGGTCTTCGTGGGGCTGGCGGGCATGATCGACCCGGCGCGCGAGGAGGTCAAACCTGCACTGCAACATGCCCGCCGCGCCGGCATCCGCACCGTCATGATCACCGGTGATTATCCCAATACAGCCCGGGCCATTGCAGAGAGCATCGGGCTGCTCCAGCCGGGCCACCAGGTCCGCACCGGGGCCGATGTGGATGAAATGTCGGAAGAGGACCTGAAGCGCGAGATCGAGGTTACGGATGTGTTCGCCCGCGTATCGCCCGAGCATAAGATGCGCATTGTGGACGCACTGCAGGCCAACCAGGAGGTGGTGGCCATGACCGGCGATGGGGTCAATGATGCGCCGGCCATCAAGCGCGCCGATATCGGTGTGGCGATGGGGATCACCGGCACGGATGTGGCCAAGGAAACCGCCGACATGGTGCTGACCGACGATAATTATGCCAGCATCGTGGCGGCTGTGGAGCAGGGGCGCATCATCTATTCCAACATCCGCAAGTTCGTGTTCTTCCTGCTGTCCTCCAATGTGGCCGAGATCATGATCATCTTCCTGGCCACGATCGCCGGCCTGCCCGCGCCGCTGACCGCCATCCAGCTCCTGTGGCTCAACCTGATCACCGACGGCGCCCCGGCCCTGGCGTTGGCGATGGAAAAGGGGGACCCTGACATCATGGAGCACAAGCCGCGCGCTCGCAATGAGCCGATCGTGAATCGCTCCATGGGCATCGGTATCCTCGTCCAGACCATCGCCCAGACAGGCGCAGTGCTGACCGCCTTCGCCCTGGGCTTGATCTGGCATCTGGAGGCCGGCGCACAACTGAGTGGCAATCCGATCACCTACCTGATCGAGCATAACTGGATGGGGGTGGATGTGCAGACGGCCGAGACCATGGCCTTCGTTACGCTCTCACTGTGTGAGCTGTTCCGGGCCTATACAGTGCGCTCCGAGCGCGCCTCCATCTTCCGCATCGGTGTATTCTCCAATCGTTATATGCAGTACGCGGTGGGCGTCTCCCTGCTGCTGCTCTTCCTGGTGACCTCGGTCCCGTTCCTGCAGCCCATCTTCAACACCCATTTCCCCTCGCCGGTGGAGTGGGCGGTGGTGATCGGCCTGGCGCTGATCCCCGCTGTGGCTGAGGAGATCACCAAGTTCTTCCTGCGCCGCAGCGAAAGCTGAGGCTTAATAAAAGGGAGCGGCGCTGCAAGCGCCGCTCCCTTTTGGATTCCCTTTTAGTGGAATGTGATCTCTTCGATCCGCCAGCTTTCCTCGCCTACCACTTTGCGCAGACGCTCAAGCAGGGCTGGACAGATGCGGGTAAAGTCGTTGGGAAAGTCCAGGAAGTGAGGCCGGCCGCCTTCGAAGATCTGGAATGAGAAGCGGTCTTTGCCCGGGAAGGAGATCAGATGGCCGTAGACGGCCTTGATGCGCCGCTTGTCCAGTTCCTGGTCGCCGGTGGGACGCAGGTTGATGGTGATCTGCTGCGGGGGGTGCTCACTGTCCTTCTCCACCTGGGAAAGCGGCGTATAGAGCGAGGGCGGCAGAATCACCGCCTGCGGCAGCGACTCTTCGACGGGTTCAGGTGCGGGAGCCGGTGAAGGAGAGACGGCCGCCTGCCGCGGCGCCGGTGGAGGGGCAGTGACAGGCAGGGGCGCGTCAGGAGGCGTTCTGCGTACACGCTCGGTGTCAACCGCCTCGGGGCTTTCTGCGATCTGGATGGCCTCAAAGGAGGGCTGCCATTCGGTCTCCCAACCGGCGGGGAAGTTGTCGGGTGGAGGCGGCATTCCGGCCCACTCATCCTCAGGGAGGTCCACCCGGGCGGTGGGAATTGTCAGCGCG
>CAYMQX010000067.1:0-10728 GCA_964392495.1 uncultured Anaerolineaceae bacterium | reverse complement strand
TCCTGCCCTATATCGCCAACTCCAGCGGCTGGATCCTGACCGAGATGGGCCGCCAGCCCTGGATCGTCCAGGGCATCCTCCGGGTGGACCAGGCCGTCTCCCCCAACCTTACCAACCTTGATCTGTTCATCTCGCTCATCGGCTTCACCGCTGTGTATGGCGCCCTGGGCGCCGCCATGTACTACCTCATGCGCAAGTCCGCTCTGGCCGGACCGGATGCCGCCATGCACGAATCGGTGGAGGCTGCCACCCCTGTCGGCGCACAAGACTGATCCTGGAGATGCCCCATGTCATACGAAACCCTGCAAGTCCTCTGGTTCATCCTGATCGCCGTCCTGTGGATCGGGTTCTTCTTCCTCGAAGGCTTTGACTTCGGCGTCGGCATGCTCCTGCCCTTCATCGGCAAAAAGGATGTGGAGCGCCGCGCCATCATTAACACCATCGGCCCCGTCTGGGACGGGAACGAGGTCTGGCTCCTGACCGCCGGAGGCGCGACCTTCGCCGCCTTTCCCCACTGGTACGCCACCCTGTTCAGCGGCTTCTATCTCGCCCTGTTCCTCCTGCTCGTTGGCCTGATCCTGCGCGGCATCTCCTTCGAGTACCGCTCCAAGGACGCCAACCCCGCCTGGCGCCACCGCTTCGACTGGATGATCGCGATCGGCTCCTTCCTGAGCGCCTTCCTGCTCGGCACGGCCTTCGCCAACCTGGCGCGCGGCGTCCCCATTGATCAGGATATGATATTCACCGGCAGCCTCTTCACCCTGCTCAACCCCTATGGGCTGCTGGGCGGCGTCACCACCGTTTCCATCTTCCTGCTCCACGGCGTCAACTTCCTGGGCCTGAAACTGGAGGGGGAACTGCATGCCCGCGTGCAGCGCGTCACACGCACCATCTGGGCGCAGACCAGCCTCCTCTATATCGGACTCACCATCTATACCTACGTCGCCGGCTTCCTCACTCACGGCAGGATCAACCCCGGCGCGGTCCCCATCGCCGCGTTGGCTGCCCTGCTCCTCACCGGCTACTTTATCACCCGCAGGATGGAAGCTTGGGCCTTCGCCATGACCGGCTTGAGCATCATCCTGACCCAGGTCACTTTCTTCAGTATGACCTTCCCCAACGTCATGACCTCCAACACCAACCCGGACTGGTCCCTCACCATCTACAACGCTTCCTCGTCACAGTACACGCTCACGGTCATGTCCATCGTCGCCCTGATTTTCATCCCCATCATCCTGGCCTATCAGGGCTGGTCCTACTACATGTTCCGCAAGCGCATCACTGCCCACAAGGATTCATTGGTCTACTAAGCCCGCATCCCGACAGGCGCCTTCCGGCGCCTGTTCTTTTTTCTGCACGGAACCGTTTCCGGCGGGCGGTGTAGAGTATATGAACTGCCATGATGGATGCCCCGTGAGCGAATCCGACCTGATCCGGCAGGCCCGGCAGGGCGACCCGGATGCCTGGGAAAACCTGGTGGTCAGCCACCAGGCGGCGGTGTTCCGCCTGGCTTACCTCCTGCTCGGCGATCCTGATGATGCGGAAGACGCCGCCCAGGAAACTTTTCTGCGCGCCTGGCACGCCCTCCACCGCTTCGATGCCTCGCGCCCGCTGCGACCCTGGTTGATGCAAATCGTCTCCAACCTGGTCAGCAACCGCCGCCGCTCCCTGGGCCGCCAGTTCAACGCACTGATGCGCTTCACCCGCCAGCCCGTTGACCCTCCCTCCTCCCTGCCGGAGGATGACTCCCGCTCCCTGTGGCAGGCTGTCCGCACGCTCTCCTTCCAGCACCAGCAGGTGATCTACCTGCGCTTCTTCCTGGACCTCGGCGAGCAGGAGATGAGCGAGACGCTGGGAGTCGCCCCTGGCACAGTCAAATCCCGGCTGCACCGCGCTCTGGCAGCCCTGCGCAGTGAGATCGAGCGCAGCTTTCCCCACCTGCAGGAGAGCCTGGTCGAATGAACAACCCCTCCCGCCTCGAAGAACGCTTGGGCGAATACAGCCAGTCATTTCCCTATCCTCCCACCCCGGCCATCCACCGCATGGTCCGGCTACGCCTGGCCTCGCCCCAGGCCATGCGCCTGCGTCCCGCCCTGCGCTGGGTCATCCTCATCCTGGTGCTGATCGCCGCCTTGATGGCCGTTCCACAGGTGCGCGCCCAGGTGATCGAGTTCCTCCGCATCGGTGTGGTGCGCATCTTCCCTGCCGCGTCTGCCCCCGCAGCCGTTACGCCTCACCCCACCTTTTTCCTGCAGCTTGAGCCGGAGAACATCACCTCCCTGCAGGGCCTCGCCGGTGAGACCACGCTGGTGGAGGCCCGCAACCTCCTCACCTTCCCCATCCTGCTCCCCTCCTATCCCGCCGGTCTGGGCGAACCCGACCGTGTCTTCCTCCAGCAGCGCGATGGCCTGGTCATCCTCGCCTGGCTTGACCCCTCCCACCCTGACCGCGCCCGCCTCAGCCTGCATGAGATCGCCCCCGGCTCCGTCATCGTGACAAAGTACGAGCCCCTCCTCCTCCAACAGACTGAAGTGAACGGACACTCTGCCGCCTGGGTCTCCGGCCCCTACCTGCTCCGGCTCACTACCCGTGAGGTCGGTTGGCGCAGGCTGGTACAGGGCAATTCGCTCATTTGGGAGGCGGATGGGATCACGTATCGCCTCGAGTCCCCCCTCGACCTGGAGGAGACCCTGAAGATCGCGGAGTCGCTCCAGTGAGCCGGAACCCCGGCCCGCCGCGCGGTGTATCACTTCCAATGAAAGGTACCCATATGGTATTCCGTTTATCGTTTCTGCTCCTGGCGGCCCTCCTTGTCGCATCCTGCGCGCCTGCCCTCTCCAGCCCTGTTCCGGCGGCCTCGAGTCCCCTCCCCTCCGCGGCCCCCGCTTCCGTCCCGCCCCCCACTCCCGGACCGCCCTCCTACGCGCGCAGCGTTCTGCTCGCCCGTTGGGATTCTCAATCGCGCCATCACCTCCTTTCTCCCGTGGACCCTGCCACCGGCAACCCTCTCCCCGGCTATTCATCCCTCGACCTTGGCGTCAACTATTACTACGCTTTCTCTCCTGACCACAAGACCCTGGCCTTCATTTCGTATCAGGATGATTCCGCCTCCAGCCCGGCGCTGCACCTGGTGGACCTGGCTGCATGGCAGGAGCATTCATATCCTCTGGACCTCCCCGGCTGGGTCAGCGCCATCGCCTTCGGCCCGGATGGCCGGAAGCTGGCGGTTGCTTCCATCTACCGTGAACGGGACTTGCTGATTTTCGATCTCCCCTCTGCGAGCGTGACCGCACAGGTCCGGCCGGACTTCGACATCACCCACCTGCGTTTTACACGCGATGGCCTGTCTTTGATGGCCTACGGCAGGGTACTGGCGGATCGCTTCACGGAAAACGAGCGCAGCGAGGGACCTGCGCGCGCCAGCCTCCTCGATTCACAGGATCTCAGCGTGAGTTGGTCCGCAGAACTGACCGGTGTGCTGGATGGCGTTTACGCAGTGTCCGCCGGTTCCACGGACGTGCATGAGCCCGGAAAGGGCCGGTACTTCCAACCGGGTGTTGTCTTCGCGCCTGATGCCGATGTCCTCTATATCGTCCACGCGGACCAGGACCGCCTGACCCGCGTGGATTTTGCCAGGCGCCGCTTCCAGACCCGGGACATCCTTCCCCGGCTTTCCCTGTGGGAGCGATTCCTGATGCTCGGCGCGCACACCGCCTACGCCAAAGCCGCCAACGGCGTGACACGCCAGACGGTCGTTTCGCCGGATGGGCAGCTCCTCTACACCACCGGCATGAAAAATGACATGCACCAACTCCCCAAGGGAGATTGGGAATATACCTCCACGGGGTTGGGCCTGCAGGTGATCCGCCTTTCCGATGGGGCCAAGCTGTTCCAATACGGGGGTTCAGCGGAGAGCCTCAAGATCTCCGAGGATGGGAAACGGCTCTATCTCACAAGCTCCACCGGCAGCGCCTCCACGACCCTGCCGCAGACCACGCTCCTGGATGCAGACACCGGCTCAGTGATCGCCCATCTGGAAGGCGCCTACGCCGTTCCCGCCCGCCGTATGGATGGGGACGTCATCCTCGTCTCCAGTGACAGCCTCCCCGATGACCCCGAGTCCGCGCACATGGCCGTCTATGACTACAGCACCGGCGGGCTGCTTGCCGAATGGGTAGGCCCTTCCACCGCATACTGGATCACCGAACAGTAGCAAACAGGAGCCGGCTTCAAATGTCGTGAGACGGACCGCCGGACAGGCAGCGGCTATAATGGAGCGGCGGATCCTTCTTCGCCGCTCCATTCCATGCACCGCCGACTCCTCGCCCTCACCCGCCGCGCCCGCCTCGGGCTCTCGCTCACAGTCGCATCCAGCCTGCTGGCCGGGCTTCTGACCGTCGGCCAGGCCTGGCTCATCAGCCTCACGGTCAACGGCGTTTTCCTTGAAAGGCGGACGCTCGCGCAGGTGGCCGGTTGGATGCAAATGCTCCTGCTGGTCATCGCGGCGCGCGGGCTGCTCGCCTGGCTCAACGAGGCCGCTGCCAGCGCGGTAGCGGTGCGCATCAAGGATGACCTGCGCCGCAGGTTTTTCTCCCGCCTGCTCTCCCTCGGGCCCTCCTACACCCGCAGCCGCCAGACCGGCGACCTGGCCGTTGCCGCCAACCAGAGCATCGAGGCGCTCGACGCCTACTACAGCCAGTATCTTCCCCAACTGTTCATCTGCGCCATCCTCCCGCCCGGCATCCTCTTCATCGTCTTCCCACTCGACCTCCTCTCCGGGCTCATCCTGCTCCTCACCGCCCCGCTCATCCCCTTCTTTATGTACATGATCGGCCGCGACGCCGGGGAACTGACTGGCCGCCAGTACGAAACCCTCAGCCGCCTCTCTGCTCACTTTCTCGACAGCCTCCAGGGGCTCACCACCCTCAAGCTATTCGGCCAATCCCGCGCCCAGGCCGCGAATATCGCCTCCATCAGCGAACGGTTCCGCAGCACCACCCTCAAGGTCCTCCAGGTCACCTTTCTCTCCGCCTTTGCGCTGGAACTGCTGTCCACCCTCGGCACTGCCCTCATCGCCGTTGAGGTCGGCCTGCGCCTGCTCTACGGGCGCATGGAGTTCATCCCCGCCCTCTTCATTCTCGTCCTGGCGCCCGAGTTCTACCTGCCCCTGCGGATGCTCGGCCAGCGCTTCCATGCCGGCATGGCCGGGACCAGCGCCGCGCAGCGCATCTTTCAGGTCCTCGATACCCCGCTGCCTGCTCCGCCCGCCTCTCCCCGAACATCCGCATCTTCCAGTCTCACCTTCAAGTCCCTCACACTTTCCGGCATCTCCCACACCTACCTCGGCACGGACCTGCCGGCCCTCGACCATCTCGACCTGGAGATCCATCCCGGCGAACATATCGCCATCGTTGGCCCCAGCGGCGCAGGCAAGAGCACCCTCGCCAGCCTGCTCCTGCGCTTCTTCGAGCCCTCCCAGGGCCGCCTCCTGGTGAACGGCACAGCGCTCCCCTTGATCCCCGTGGGGAACTGGCGCGATCTGATCGCCTGGGTGCCTCAAAACCCCTCCCTCTTCCATGCCACCTTCGCCGCCAACCTGCGGATCGCAAGACCTGGAGCCTCCGACGAGGAACTGACCGAAGCCGCCCGCCTCGCCCATCTGCATGACTTCATCGAATCACTGCCACTCAAATACGAGACCTCCATCGGCGAGGGCGGCGCGCGCCTCTCCAGCGGCCAGGGGCAGCGCCTGGCCCTGGCTCGCGCCTTCCTGAAGAATGCCCCCATCCTGCTGCTGGATGAGCCCACCTCCAGCCTCGACCCCGCCACCGAGTCCCTGCTCGAAGACTCCACCCGCCGCCTGATGCAGGGGCGCACCGTGATCACCATCGCCCACCGCCTTAACACCATCTTCCGCGCCGATCGCATTCTGCTCCTGGATCAAGGCCGCATTGTCGAGTCCGGGACGCACCGCGAACTGCTGGAACGCAGCGGCCTCTACGCGCAAATGGTCGCCAGCCGCATTGGTTCTCCCGGGTCCGCAGAACTGCCCCCGCCTGCACCCGAGGCTTGGATCGCTGCCTCCCCCTCCTCGCCTGCCCCGGTTTCTTCTCCAGGCGGCCTGCCCTCCCTCTCCCGGCGCCCTCTCCTTCGCCTGCTCGGATTCCTTAATGGCTCCTGGGGATGGGTGGCGCTCTCGGTGCTGCTCTCCACGCTCACGGTCGCCTCCAGCCTTGCCTTGATGGGCACCTCCGCCTGGCTGATCTCCATGGCCGCATTGCAGCCCTCCATCGCCGCGTTGGGGGTCTCGGTGGTGGCTGTGCGCTTCTTCGGCATCGCCCGCGGCCTCTTCCGCTACCTGGAAAGGCTCGTCTCCCACAACGTGACCTTCCGCCTGCTGGCGCGCCTGCGCCTCTGGTTCTATGAGAGGCTCGAGCCGCTCGCCCCCGCCCGCCTGATGGAGTTCCGCTCCGGCGACCTCCTGGCGCGCATCGTGGGCGACGTGGAGACGCTGGAAAACTTCTATATCCGCCTTGTCTCGCCGCCCCTTGCCGCCGTGGTCATCGCCGCCGGCGCCACTCTCTTCCTCGCTTCCTTTTCTACACTTGCCGCGCTGCTCCTCCTGTGTCTCTTCCTCCTGCTGGGACTCCTCCTCCCTCTTCTCTCGCAGTTGCTCAGCCGCAGGGATGGCGAGACCCTCATTCGCCAGCGCGCCGAGCTGCACACCCTGGTCGTGGACGGCGTCCAGGGACTCGCCGACCTGCTCGCCTTCAACCGGGGGCCACAGATCTTCGATCAGCTCAGCCTTCAAAGCCGGTTGTTCGGCTTGACCCAGACCCGCCTGGCGCGGCTCACCGGCCTGTTCTCCGGCCTCGGCGTCTTCCTCACCAATTTCGGCTTGTGGCTGGTCCTGTGGGTCTGCATCCCGCTGGTGCAGGCGGAGCGCCTCCAGCCGGTCATGCTGGCCCCGCTGGCACTGCTCAGCCCCGCCTCCTTCGAGGCCGTCACCCCCCTGCCTCTCGCCGCGCAAATGTGGAGCCAGGTCCGCGCCGCCGCCCGCCGTCTGTTCGAGGTTGTGGACGCCCCACCTGCCGTGAAGGACCTCCCCGCGGCCCGCACCGCCCCTCGACTCAAAGAGGGCCCTCCGGAGATCAAGTTCGACGACCTGGGCTTTACCTATCCCGGCGGGGCCGCCCCTGCGCTGGAGGGGATCGGCTTCCGCCTGGAGCCGGGCCGCTCCCTCGCCATCGTAGGTCCAAGCGGCGCAGGTAAATCAACCCTCGCCAGCCTGCTCCTTCGCTTCTGGGAATATTCCAGCGGCGATATCCGCCTCAACGGCAGGCCGCTCCGTGACTTCCCCCAGGAGGAGGTACGCGCCCGGATCGGCCTGATCCCGCCATCCTCGCACTTCTTCGATACCACCGTCCGCGAAAACCTGCGCCTGGCGCGCCGCGGGGTGACGCAGGCGGAGATCGAATCCGCCGCCCGGCAGGCTTGCATACACGAATTCATCCTGCGCCTGCCGAATGGCTACGATACCCTCATCGGAGAGCGCGGACTGCGCCTCTCCGGCGGCGAACGTCAGCGTCTCGCCATCGCCCGCGCTCTCCTCAAGGATGCCCCCTGCGTCATCTTCGATGAGCCCACCGCCAACCTCGACCCCCTGACCGAGGCGCAGGTCCTACAGACCCTTCTGGAAATGATGCGCGGGCGAACCGCACTGCTCATCACCCACCGCCTGATCGGCCTGGAGAATATGGACGGGATCCTTGTCCTGGACGGCGGCCGCATCCTCGAACGCGGGACGCACGCCTCACTGCTTGCCCGCGGCGGCCTCTACCGGCGAATGTGGGATCTGCAAAACCGCGCCCTCGTTGAAGGCTGCTAATTTTCGGTCTGCGAGGACCTCATCGTTGCACCAGGGAGATTTACCCCAATGAGGCTGCGATGAATGGGCTGTGGATCATTCTGCCTCTTTTATGGCCCTCTCCAGCAGATCAGTGACTTCGAGCATTCCAGCCCCGTCTTTCAGGTAATTCAGATCCAGCCTTCCTGTCTGAATTTTCATGACGCCCAGAATATCCCGCCACTGGCGTTCAGAGACTTCGCCGCCAAGCCGGTACCATTCCAGTTTTGCCAGAATGATGTCTTCAGCACTGGCGACATAAGCGCTCTGCTCGGGTTCGGTTGAAAGAACGTAGGGGGATCGTCGTGTCATCTGCAGGCGATCGAACTTGCGTTCCTTGGGGATGAAAATATCCACCTTGAAGAGGGATTCCAGGTGAATAATATTGAAACTGTCATGAGTATGAACGGCATCGCGGATCATTCCAGTATCCAAGTAAAAGGTGGAGCTGAGAGCTTCCACAAAAGCCTCGACATGCTCATCGCGCATTTCAGCCACAATATCGGTGTCCATGGTGGCGCGGGCAAGCGAGCCCCTGATCAAATAATTCACACCCAGTCTCTCCAGCGTCCCGGCAACCAACAGGGTAACGCGAATAGGTTCGTCGTTATCCATGATAATCGGATACCTTCTGAGCCAAGTCCTCCCCCAGCAGAATCCCGGCCAGTATCCGCCGAAGCCTCTCAGGGGAGGCTTCGGGGTGGCGGCGTTTCAAACCCGCCATCACAAAGGTGCGCACCGTATGGTTCATCTGGGAAACCATACGCATTTTACGCGCCGGTGACAACTGGCGGAGCATCTCGATCTGGATTTTTTCGATGCGAGGATCAGTGTCAGAAGAAAAGATCGTCATAAGCGCCTTTCTCTAAATTATACAATAGCCCCTTACCTTTCCAACTCCCAAGTCTCCCCGCATCGACGCGGGTATGATCGCCTGTACCAGCCTTCACTTTCTCACCGATCCCCATAGAGATCGGAAAGAACCTAAACATGCTCCGCAGGCTGGGCCTTCGGCCATCTGAAGATGATCCACCCCGTACCTGCCTGGAGGGATCGCCTCGCCTGGCATTTATCAGATCCCCGGACTCGAAGGGCCGCCGCAGAAAAACTCATCCTGCGGCCGGAATCATGCCGTTTCGCTGCCGCTCGCCCGCACCTTGCACCTCCCTACCAATCCCCGGTTTCTGCCTTGCGCCGCCCCTGCTTGCATGCTATAATGCCTTTGTTCTCCCCGCTGTACCTGAAGTAAGAGAATGCCTGGCCTGTGTAATGCGAGGGTACCTGCGCAGGCCGGCACAATGCCAATTTGAAAGAATACCCAGCCTTTCCAAACACCTAAGGACCGCTCCAGTTCCCCCCAGGGAAGCTGGCCGATATTTGCATTCACCATCCCACCCCCAATAGAGACCAACATGAAAATACTTGAACTGGAGAACGAACCTCTTGTCAAACTGCGTGCCATGGCCCGCGATCTCAATATTAATAATGCCGCCCGTCTTAAAAAAGAGGCCCTGGCCATGCTCATCCGTGAGGCCGAGGCCCAGAAACAGGGCATCGAGCTGCGCGGCGGCGTCCTGGAGATCATGAGCGAAGGCATCGGCTTTTTACGGGCCAATACCTACAAGATCGGCGACCAGGATGTGTACGTCTCCCAGGCCCAGCTTCGCCGCTACGACCTGCGCGCCGGAGACCTGGTCATCGGCCAGGTCCGCCCCCCGCGCGAAAGCGAGCGTCACTACGGGCTGCTGAAGGTCGAATCCGTCAACGGCCTCGAGCCCGAAGTTGCCGCCCGCCGCCCCACTTTCGAAAGCCTCACCCCCATCTTTCCCGATAAACGCTTCGACCTTGAGACCGATCACGATACCCTCGCCCCCCGCCTCATCAACCTCGTGACCCCCATCGGGCGCGGCCAGCGCGGCCTGATCGTCTCCCCTCCCAAAGCCGGCAAGACCACGATCCTTAAGCAGATCGCCAACTCCATTTCCACCAAATACCCCGATGTGCACCTGATGGTCGCCCTCATCGGCGAGCGCCCCGAGGAGGTCACCGATATGGACCGCTCCGTGGATGCCGAGGTCATCGCCTCCACCTTCGATGAGCCGGTCACCTCCCATGTGCGCACCGCTGAGATCGCTCTCGACCGCGCCAAGCGCCTCGTCGAGATCGGCCGCCATGTCGTCATCCTGATGGACTCCATCACCCGTCTGGCGCGCGCCTATAACCTCGTCGTCAACCCCTCCGGACGCACCCTCTCGGGCGGTATGGACCCCTCCGCCCTCTACCCCCCCAAGCGCTTCTTCGGCGCCGCCCGCAACATCGAGGAGGGCGGCTCCCTCACCATCATCGCCACCTGCCTCGTGGACACCGGCTCCCGCCTCGACGATGTGGTCTATGAGGAGTTCAAAGGCACCGGCAACATGGAACTGCACCTCTCCCGCAAGCTCCAGGAACGCCGCATCTTCCCCGCCGTCGATATCGAACGCTCCTCCACCCGCCGCGAAGACCTCCTGCTCGGCCCCGATCTCCTCCAGCGCGTCTGGCTCATGCGCCGCATGTACATCCAGATGATCTCCCCCCCGCCTGCCGGCGCCGGCATGGACAACTCCGTTGCCATGGAGGCCATTGTTCAGCGCCTCGACCGCGCCCGCAACAACCTGGAGTTCCTGGAGAACCTGGACCGCTAGCGCGTTATAATCCGCTTGAATGAACAAGCTTTTCAAACCCTTCAAGAAACCCCTCGCGCCTCCTCCACAGGACGCTACCAACCCTCAGCCTGCGAAGCCGCGCTTCGACCGTTTCGCACTTCTTAGCTGGGGACTCAC
>CAYMQX010000066.1:0-10936 GCA_964392495.1 uncultured Anaerolineaceae bacterium | reverse complement strand
CCTGCCCATCCACCAGCATATAGCGCATGGAAAAATCCTGGGCCATGCGCGCCATTGACTCATAGACTGCCGAATCTCCGTGCGGATGGTATTTGCCCAGCACCTCGCCCACGATGCGGGCCGATTTCTTGAAGGAGCCGTTGGAGCGGATTCCCAGCTCATCCATCGCGAACAGGATGCGCCGGTGGACGGGTTTCAGCCCGTCGCGGGCATCCGGCAGGGCGCGCGCCACGATCACGCTCATGGCATAATCCAGATAGGCAGAGCGCATCTGTGAATCGATATCGACTTGTTGGATTTGACCGATTTCCATAATGATCCTATGGTTTGATTATTACACGCATAAAAAAACACGAAATCCGGGGCGCGACTCCGTGTCTTCGCATTAAATGAAGGAACCGTTTTGTTCCCTGTAATTATACCAGACTGCAGCCCCGTCCGTGAGCCTTGTTCGGCCTCAGAAAAACGAATTAAGCTGCGCCCCCAGGCTGGCGCAGCCCCCGATGCAGAGCTTTCTGCTGCCCGGTTGGCGACCGGCCCTGGAAAACAAAAAACCCGCCTTTCAGCGAGTCTTGTGTGCCGAAGGTGGGACTTGAACCCACATGAGGGAACCCTCACTACGCCCTGAACGTAGCGCGTCTGCCAATTCCGCCACTTCGGCCTGATTGCCTGCCTATTTTATCTCAAACCTTCTGTTTGTCAACCTTAAGCGATGAAAGGGGTGCTCCAAAAGATCGTTATTGATGTTCGGAAACGTCAATGGACGATTCGCAGATTCAGAGTGGCAAAATAAAAGCGACCCTCGCCCGCGCTGAACGCAGATGAAGCACACCTTGCGGACCCATCCCCCCGGCCTCATGTTTTGGGAAACAAGGAACAAAAGGCAGAGTCGAAGCGTCAAGGAAATACCCCTTTCAAAACCGTCGGGAATTTCCATTGCAGTACCGTTGGGGGACGACACCTTTTGGCGTCGAAATCGTTATATTAGATGTAAAGAAAGGAGGCTGCGATGTTTGCTGCGGCAGTGTTGATGGGTGTTCTGGTCCTGGCCCTTCTGGCCGGCGCCAACCTGTTTGTCGCCGAGTTCAATGCCGATGAGCTCAACAGTATGGGCATCGAGCGAAAATCATGACCAGTCCCGACTCCCATCCCCTCACCTAGCCCGGTGCCAGGATCATTCCCGCACCGGGCCATTTTTTACCATTACTTCCCTACCGAATGGTCGGTAGATTTTTCCAGGATGCGTTATAATACCAAAAACCTAACGGAGCCGCCCGCGTGGATCTCAGCCTCTCACCCGAAAACCTGATGGTCCGGAAAACAGTGCGCGATTTCGCCCTTCGGGAAGTGCGCCCCCTCATCAAGGAATATGACCGCCGGCAGGAACCCATCCCCTCCGTGCTCGAGCGTATGGGTGCATTGGGCCTGCTCGGCTTGTGCCTTCCCACGCGCTACGGCGGCCAGGGGATGGACTACCTTTCCCTGGGGCTCGCCTGCGAGGAACTGGAGGCCGTGGATACCCACCTGCGGGTGGTCATGTCTGTGCACACCGGCCTATGTGCGCTGACCCTTTTTCAATGGGGCAGCCCGGCACAGAAGGAAAAGTTCCTCATCCCCCTGGCCCGCGGTGAAAAGCTCGGCTGCGGCGCGTTCACCGAGCCCGGCATGGGCTCCGACGTGGCTGCCATGCGCACCTCCGCCAGCCGCCGGGGAGGCAACTATCTCCTGAACGGCGAAAAGATGTGGATCTCGCTGGCCTCCAAAGCCGATTACGTCATGGTCACGGTCAAGACCGAGCCCGCGGCGCGCAAGCCTTCCCAGGGGCTTTCCAGCTTCATCGTGGACCTCCACTCCCCCGGCGTAACCCGCGGCGACCTGCACGGCAAGCTCGGCGTGCGCGCCGGCTCCACCGGCTGGATCTCCTTTCAGGATGTGGAAGTGCCCGAGGAGAACTTGATCGGCGAGCCGGGCGAGGGCTTCAAGATCACCATGTCCGCCTTCGATAACGGGCGTTATACCGTGGCCGCCGGGGCTGCGGGCATCCTCCGCGCCTGCCTGGAGGCCTCCGTGCAGTATGCCGGAAACCGCCAGGCTTTCGGTGGACCCATCGCACAACACCAGTTGATACAGGAGAAGCTGGCACGCATGTCGCAGGACTATGAGATCGCACGCCTCCTGTATTACCAGGTGGGCTGGCTGAAGAACCTGGGACAGCGCTCCACCCGCGAGACCTCCTACGCCAAGAAGTTCGCCACCGAGGCCTCCTTCCAGGCCGCCAGCGAGGCCGTGCAAATCCACGGCGCCTACGGCTACAGCGATGAGTATGATGTGGAGCGCTTCCTGCGCAATGCCCGCGGCGCCATGATCTACGAAGGCAGCTCCGAGATCCAGACGCTGATCCAGGCCGGCTACGCCCTGGGCGAGCGCACAGACCGCCCGCTGCGCTGCGAGCTTCCCGCTTATGATGAAAGCCTCTGGCAGGCCTGAACGCGATGAGCAGCCCTCCCCTCTCCTTCGTCCTGGTCTTCCTCCTGTTCAGCCTGATCTTTTTCTACAACACGTATCGTTTGTGGTTCCAGACCGACAAGTACTATGCCAGCCTGCGCGCCAGCCTGGAGCAGACGCCCTCCCCTTACCCCTTCCGCAAATTCTTCCTGCGAGGCATGGAAAACCGCCGCCGCTGGGAGTTCCTGCAGAAGGGCTTCAGCCTGCTCGGTATGATCGCCGTACTGTCTGCGGATGCGCTCATGGTCTCCGCCTGGCTGGCAGGCTGAAAACCCGCTGAGGGAACGGTATCATCCCAATTTCCAGACCGCCAAAGAAAGAAGGAGGAATCTCTTGAAGATCATTGCCTGCATCAAACAAGTGCCCGACAGCGAGGCCAAAATCACGGCCTCTGCCGGGCAGGCCGCCTGGGGGGAAGCGCCGCTCGTCATCAATCCCTTCGATGAATACGCCGTGGAAGGCGCCTTGCAGCAGAAGGAGGCCGCCGGTGGGACTGTCACGGCGCTGTGCATCGGCCCCGAATCCGCCCGCGAGGCCCTCAAACATGCCCTGGCCATGGGCGTGGATGATGCCGTCCTTGTCTCCGACCCTGTCCTGGAGAACCTCGATACGCAGGGCGCGGCGCGTCTCCTGGCCGCCGCCATTCAGAAGATCGGCGGCGTGGACTTGGTGGTCTTTGGCCGCCAGACCCTCGACGATGGCTCCGGCATCACAGGCGCGCAGACCGCCCGCCTGTTGGGTTGGCCGCTGCTCAGCCTGGCCGGGCAGGTCAAGCTGCAGGATGGCGGTCTCCAGGTGGAGCGCGTCATCGAGGAGGGGCGCCAGCTCATGAGCGCCAGCCTGCCCGCCGTGATCAGCGTGGTACAGAGCATCGGCGAGCCCCGCTACCCCTCCTTCATGGGCATCCGCAAGGCTGCCAAGGCGGTGATCCCGGCCTGGTCGCTGGCCGACCTGGGCGTCCCGGCGCCCGCGGCCCTTGTGACCCGCTCCGAGCTGCTCTCTCCCCCCGCCCGCGAGTCGGCCTGCGAGATCATCACCGGCGAAAGCCCCGCAGCCATTGCCGAAACGCTGGTGGAAAAGATCCTGGCGGAGAAGGTGCTATGAAAAGCCTCGTCTATATCGACCACTTCAAGGGTGAGGTCCAACCGGCCTCCTGGGAGGCGTTGGGCGTCGCCCTTTCGCTGGGCTCCGCCGCCGCCGTAATCTTCGGCCCCTCCACCGAGGGTCTGGTGCAGGCCGCCTTCGAATACGGCGCCTCCCAGGTCTTCCTGGCCGACGACCCTGCTCTGGCGGACTACCGCGCCGAGCCTTTCGCCGCCACGCTGACCGCCATCCTCAAAGCCCAATCGCCTGACCTGCTGCTGCTGCCCACCACCACCCGCACCCGCGAGATGGCAGCCATGTCCGCTATCGACCTGGATACCGGCGTGCTTGTGGACCTCACCGGCCTGGAGGCCGAAGGCGAGGGTGTGATCGCCACGCGGCCCATTTATGAGGGCAAGCTTCAGGAGAAGATCGTCTGCCGGGGCCGCCCGCAGATCGCCACACTGCGCGCCCGCGCCTTCCCCAAACCTGTCCCCGAAAGCGGGCGCACCGGGACGCTGACAAGGGTCGAGGCGGTCACCGCGGCCCAGACCACGGTCGAGGGCTATACGGCCTCCGAAAACACCGTCAACCTTTCGGATGCAGGCGTCATCGTCTCGGGCGGGCGCGGCGTCTCGAACAACCCCTCGCTGACGCCTCCCCCCGGCATGGATGAAAAGCAGGCCGAGCTCTGGCGCGCTCACCAGGGTTTTGGGCTGATCGGTGAGCTGGCGCGCCTGTTGGATGGGGCCGTGGGCGCCTCGCGCGCTGCCGTGGACGGCGGCTACATCCCTTACTCCCACCAGGTAGGGCAGACCGGCAAGGTGGTGACACCCGATCTCTACATCGCCTGCGGAATCTCCGGGGCCATCCAGCACCTTGTGGGGATGCGCAACGCCAAACTGGTGGTGGCCATCAACAAGGACGCCGATGCCCCCATCTTCACCCAGGCGAGATACGGTGTGGTCGGAGACCTGTTCGTCTTCGTCCCCGCCCTCACTGAGGCCTTCAGGAAGAAGCTGGGAAAATAGCCTCTTCCCTGTAGTTGCAAAAGGCCGGGGACTGCCCCGGCCTTTTTAATTCCACCCTGGCAAAACCGGAAGGGAACAATCCAAGATTCTTAAAACACATTCTTACAATAATAAATAATCATGAACTGTATATTGACAAATATTAATAAATAGTTACAATTATTTAATTCAACCAATCATTTTAGTAAAGAGATCTTGAGGAACAAATGGAAACCCCACTCTCCTCCTCCCGCCCCTGGGCATTCCGGTTTTTTTCCATCTTTATCGGGCAGGCCTTCTCCCTGTTCGGCTCGGCGATCGTCCAGTTCGCCCTGATCTGGTGGCTCACGCAGCAGACCGGCTCGGCCATCGTCCTGACCACCGCCACGCTGGTGGGCATGCTGCCCCAGATCGTGCTGGGGCCTTTTGCCGGTGCGCTGGTGGACCGCTGGAACCGCCGCATCATTATGATCGCGGCAGATTCCACCATCGCCGGATTCACCCTGCTCCTGATCTGGCTCTTCGCCGCAGGCCGGGTCGAGACCTGGCACATCTACCTGGTCATGGCGGTCCGCTCTCTGGGAGGCGCCTTCCATTTCCCCGCCATGGGAGCCTCCACCCCTCTGCTGGTCCCCGAGAAACACCTGACGCGCATCAACGGGTTCAACCAGACTTTGCAGGGGTTGACGAACCTGATCGCGCCTCCCATCGGGGCGCTGCTCATCGCGGTTCTGCCCACCCAACTGGTGCTCATGATCGATGTAGCCACCGCGGCCCTCGCCGTCCTGCCACTGCTTTTCTTCAGCATCCCGCAGCCCGCCCGTCATCCGGAGCCCGGCAGCAGCGCTAAAACGGGTCTGCTTTCCGACACCGCCGAAGGGCTGCGCTACGTGCGCCGCTGGCCCGGCCTGATGGCGATCATCGGCATGGCCTTCGTCATCAACTTCCTGCTTACACCGGCACTCTCGCTCGCGCCCCTGCTCATCACAAAGCACTTTTCAAAGGGCGCGCTGGAGTTCGGCTTCTTCGATTCAGCCTGGGGCCTCGGGGCCATCGCGGGCGGGTTGATCCTGGGGGTGTGGGGCGGCTTTAAGCGGAAACCCGCCACCTCCATGATGGGCATTATGGGCATGGGCCTCGGCATCAGCCTGGTGGGCATGGCGCCTTCCCAGGCCTTCTGGCTGGCGCTCGCCGGGATCGGTCTGGCCGGCATCATGAACCCCATCACCAACGGTCCGTTGTTCGCCCTGCTTCAGTCGATCGTCCGTCCCGACATGCAGGGGCGCGTCATGGCTCTCATCGCCAGCGGCGCCACCGCCATGACGCCGCTGGGGCTGATGATCGCCGGTCCCGTCTCCGAGGCGGTGGGCATCCGTACCTGGTATTGGATCGGCGGACTGCTCACCGTGCTGATGGGACTGGCAGGCTTTTTCATCCCGGCGGTCATGGACGTGGAGCGCAATCACGAATCCGAACCTGCCTCCCTCCAGCCCGCCGTGGATTGACCGCCCTGCCAGCGAGCGGATCACTCCCGCAGGGGCGGGGCTGAACACTGCCGATCATAAAAAAAACAGGGCCGCGCATACGCGGCCCTGTCGGTTTCGCCGGTTCGATTGCTTACGAGAGCGGAACCACGTTGGCGGCCTGCAGGCCCTTCGGGCCCTCTTCGATGGAGAACTCCACCTTCTGCTCAGCCTCCAGCTTGCGGTAGCCATCGGACTGGATGGCAGTAAAGTGAACGAAAACGTCCTCGCCTTCCTCACGGCCAATGAAGCCATAGCCCTTGGTGGCATTGAACCATTTGACGGTTCCAACAAAACGTTCGGACATCTTACATTTCTCCTGCGGTGAATGAAATTAGCCCGCTCGCCCTCTTTTAAGGGCGGAACGGACACGACGCTGGCAAGATTATCACGCCTCAAAGGTCATGTCAAGACCGAATGGAAATTTTTTCCGGATGGAGGCATAGCGTGAGATCAGGTGATACCAGGGGGGGGACCAGCGCGTCTCGGCCCGCCCCGCGCCAAGCACCTGCCGGAGGCCATCCGCATCCGCAAAGGGCTGCAGCAGCAGCACGGAGCGACCCAGTTCGAGGGGCGCATGTGCATCCGAGCCCACCGTGACGGCAAGGTTGTGCCGCTCCGCAAAGCGGCGGGCGGCTTCGTTGTAGGCCGTTCTCATGCAGCGCGAGTTGAAGACCTCGATGGCATCCACCCGCGGCAGGATCTCCAACAGGTCCGCCTCCTCCCAGCCGCCCTGCCGCTGGCGGTCAAATGGATGCGAGACGCTGATGAAGGCGCGCTGCTCCCTCAAACGGGTGATTGTTTCTTCAGGCGCAAGACCCGCCGGGATTTCCTCGCTCACAAAGGCGGCCAGGATCTCGCCCCGGGTCGTCATGATCTCCTCCCCCACAATGATCCTTTCCGGATCGAGCGCCTGTGCGGCGCGTGCCCCGTGGATTGAATTGTGATCCGTTACGATGACGCGGTCCAGGCCTTTGCGCCGCGCCGCTCTGACCAGCGCCTCCGGCCTGGTCAGTGAGTCTTTGGAAGCGATCGTATGGCAGTGGAATTCCACCCGCAGACGGTCCATGCAGGCATTGTACCCGTTCCCGGTTGGCGCTGTGCCTGATTCTGTTATAAAATCTGACCAGAATGGACGAACCCCGATTCTATCAGCGTCCGGGCTTCTATATCGGTTCGCGGTTGGTCTTTGCCCTCATCCTGTATATCTACGCGCTGATCGGTGAATGGCGGGCAGGTGAGTTGACACCCACCGCCCTCCTGATCGATCTCGTCCTCTTCAGCTTTCTGATGTTCGTCTGGCTGGCCTTCTTTGCACAGTTCGTGCTGCCTGTCCAGACCTTCGAAGAACGCATCCGGATCTTCCTGCGCCTGCTGGGCTACCTCGTCGGCCTGCGCGGGCCGGCCATCTTCGTCAAGAACGGCCAGGCTGTCACGCGCATCGGCGAGAGCATGCGCAGCGGGCCGGGCGTCCTGTGGCTGGATTCGGCCAGCGGCGCCGTCACCCACACCCACTCTGCCTTTAAGCAGACCTTCGGGCCGGGCGTCCATTTCACCGGTTGGCGTGAAAAGGTCGACGAAACGGTGGACCTTCACCCCCAGGTGCAGAAGATCGGTCCCCTGCCCGAGGACAAGCCCTTTGACCCTCCCGCCTCGGACACACCCGAGGACCTCCGCCTTGAGGTCCAGAAGCGACGTACGCGCGTCAGCGCCCTCACCCGCGATGGCATCGAGGTGCTCCCCAATATCACAGTGATCTTCAAGATCGAGGCCGAACCGCTGCGCGGCGATACGCCCGGCTCGCATTTCGGATATGACCGGCAGGCTGTGGAGCGGGCGGTCATCAACCAGGCCATCGACCCCACGGCCGGGGCCAACACGCTTGAAGCCAAGGTGGCCTGGAACGAACTGCCTGCCGATCTGGCTGCCGACCTGTGGCGCGAATACCTGAGCAAATTCACGCTCTCCCAACTCTTCACCGATAACCTCCTCCTGCCGGCCTCCCCGCCGCCGCCCTCCCGGCCGCTCCTGGGCGCGGACTCCAGCGCCATTAACTCGCCCATGCTCTATGTCGGGCAGAATTTCCTGGCGCAGGCCGCCACCGGTCTCCTGCGGATGCTGGGGGATCTCTTTGGCCGCTGGGCCAGCCACCTGGAGCGTAACGACATCCCGCCCTCCCCCGCTCCACCCTATCCAGCGCTCATCCGTCCCTCCGAGCCGGGGAGCAAGACAGCCCTCCAACTCATCAACCACATGATCGAGGAGCGCCTGACCCGCCCCCGGACTGCCAAACTCGACCCCAATGGGCAGCGCATCTCCGGCTGGCAGGACAGCCGCGAATACAATGCCCTGCATGAGCGCGGCATCCAGGTCCTCCATGCCAGCGTCAGCGCCCTGCGCTTCCAACCGCAGGTGGAGGAACAGCTCGTCAGCAATTGGAGCTCCACCTGGCTGCAGAACGCGCGTGCCGAACGGGAGCGCATCGAAACCGCCCGCAGTTTCGCCGCGTTGAGCGGACAGGAAGCCGCCACCCGCGAACATGCCGTGGAGATCGCCAGCGAGCTCCGCCAGCAGCAGGAGCGGGATGCAGACCTCCGGCAGGTCCTGCGCGCCCTGCTGATGCGCTCGCGCCTGCTCCTGGTCCGCAGCGACCGCATCCACCGCCGCGCCATCAATGAACTGCAGGAACTGGAAGAGGTCATGCAGTGGGTGGGGAGCGACGAGACATGATCCTCCCGCCTTCGCCCGAAGGGCGCACCCCCCTGCAATATGAAGCCGCCCTCCTGGTGCATAACGTTCGCCGGGTGCGCGATCACTTCCTCAACCGCACCTTCAACCTCACGCTTGAAGGCGCCCAGGGCCGCAAGCGGACTCTGATCATCCTCCTCCTGGCGATGCTCCTCCTGATCGCCATCTTCACCCACCCCCTCGGGGATTGGATCACCGGTCTCAGCAATCTCTTCATCTGGGCGCTCAATCGCCTCGTCCGACAATCCTTCACCACCAACCCAATCTCCGACCTGATCGTGCTCGCGGTGGGCTCGGTCAGCAACCTCTTCCGCTTTTTTGCCATCCTGGTCTTCCCCTACTGGGCCGCCGTACATGCCGCCTCCCTGTTCCTGGCGGATATCTTTGAGAAACCGGCCTGGATCGCCCGCAGCTTCATCGGTCAGGTGGCGCTGGGGGGCAGCGGCGAGACCATCTCCATCGAGAACGGAGAATTTCTCGACAAGGAGATCTCCCGCATCTATGCCATCGGCGGCCCCGGTTTCGTCAGTGTGGACCGCAACTCCGCGGCCCTGTTCGAGAAGTTCGATGGCCGCCCGCACGTCATCGGTCCCACCATCGAGGGCCCTGTCCGCCTGGACGGCTTCGAGCGCTTCCGGAGTGTCATCGACCTGCGCGACCAGCAGATCGAGATGCGCGACCAGGCTAGCCGCGAGATCACCAGCCGCAGCCTGGACGGAGTCCCCGTCAGCGCCATCGACGTGTCCATGCGCTTCAGCGTCTGGCGCGGCGCCGAAAAGCCCCGCACGCTGCTGGATCCCAACCCCTTCAAGGAAGACCTGGTAATCGAGGACCTGGTCTATAACCAGGCGCTGCCAGTCCAGAAGCTGCCCAGGCCCAAGGATACGCCTCCGGATATCCCCTCCCCCGTCGGCGACTCCGCCTCGGAGCTGATTCGCAGCGAGCTCTCGCGCTTCATGAGCGAACGCCGTCTGAGCGAGTTCCTCGCCAGCTACGGCATTGTGGAGGTGAACGCCGCCCAGACGCAAGCGCGCACCATCCTGGAAAAGACCCAGACGGTCATCCCGCCCGGTGTGCCGGCCCCCGAGATCAACGTCCCCAGCGGGCCGCCCAGCTTTACCCCCCGCACCGATATTTCGGCGCTCTTCAACGAGGGTTTCAGCGCGCAGGCCAACCACATCGGCCTGCAGCTCGACTGGATCGGCGTGGGCACCTGGAAGACCCCCGCTGCCATCATCCCCGAACACCACCTGGAGGCCTGGAAGCTCAGCCTGGAGAACAACGGGCGCGGCAGTGAGGCCGCACTTCAGCAGGTGGAGCGCGATGCCCGGCAGACCAAGACCATTCAGATCATCCAGAACGCGCCCCTGGCGCGCCACCGCGAGAACCTCGCCGATCCGCAGATGAAGTACAAGGAACGCGCCAAGCGCCTGCTGGTCAGCTACCTGGAACAGCTCACCGAGGCACGCGAACTGATGCAGAGCAAGGAGAACGAATCCCTGCGCGAACCCCTCGAAAAGATCGAGGACGCCATCGACTACATCACCGACCTGCTGGAATGGAAGGCCTACCATTCCGGCGTGGGCCGGGAACCCGGCCAGGAACCGAATTTCTCCCGCTGACCCAAAATGGACCTCATCTACTACTCCTCCGAACTCAGCCGCGCCCGCAAGCTCTCGCTCCCGCTGGTGGCGCTGGAATCGACCGTCATCACCCACGGGCTGCCGCATCCGCAGAACCTCTCGCTGGCGCGCGACATGGAAGCCGCCGTGCGCGAGGAGGGCGCCACGCCCGCCACCATCGCGCTGATCGGCGGCAGGGTCCGCGTCGGCCTCTCCGCGACCGAGCTCGAAGACCTCTCGCGCAGCAGGACCGCCATCAAGGTCAGCCGCAGGGATATCGCCGCGGCCGTCGTGCGCAAGCTGGATGGCGGCACGACCGTGGCCGGCACCCTGCACATCGCCCACCAAGCCGGCATCCCCGTCTTCGCCACCGGCGGGATCGGCGGAGTCCACCGCGAATCCCGCTTCGACGTCTCCACCGACCTGCAAGCCCTGGCCGACACGC
>CAYMQX010000065.1:0-10940 GCA_964392495.1 uncultured Anaerolineaceae bacterium | reverse complement strand
ATCGTGGACAGCTATATCCAGGATGACCAGCGCATCACGGACCCCGCAGCCCGCGCCGACTTTATGCAGCAGGGCTCTCCCATGGGCGGCATCTTCGGCTCCGCACCGGCCTCCGCCGACCAGATCGTGGCGCAGTTGGAGCAGGGCGTCACCATTTCGGCCATCAACCTGGAGGCCCTCCCCGCCCTCATGGACGGGATGAATGACTTTGCCTACGCCCTGCAGAATGAGGATCAACGGCTGGTCGCGGAAGCCCGCAGCTATACCCAATCCTATACAAGCATCTTCGGGCGGCAGGTCCCCCCGGCCTACATCGACCTGGGACACTTCGCACTGCTGCTGGCCAACAACACCTCCGATACCCGGGTGAAGCAGTCCGCCGGGCAACTGGTGGGCGCACTCCAGAATGTCGTCATCGCCGAGAAGCACGGTCCGGGCAAGAAAGGTTCCACCGGGCTGGCGATCTACTTCCCCAACTCGACGCTGTACTCCTCGCCGCTGGCGGGGCCGCAGTCCTATACGGTCATCGCCAACCGCTTCGCCCGCGCCTCGCTCTGGGATGACTTCCTGGGCTTCCATTACACGGATCAAAGCTTTCAGACGCAGACCCGCGAGCCAGTCATCCCTGCCGCGGGCTTCCCGGTGCGCGCCCCCGGGCAGGGGAGCATCACCGTCTCGGAGATCACCCAATCCGGCGATACCGCCGCGCCCAACCAGCCCGTTCGCCTGAGCGTGGATATCCAGGGGGAGAATGTGGGATACGTCTATCTCTTTGTCGGTTATCTGGACACAAACACCAATTCACTTGCGATCCTGGATACCGACTACCTTGAGAGTCCCGACACGCGCCAGGTCAATGGGGTCTCCTATCCGGTCTGGAGCAGCGACTTCACCATGAGCTTTGATTGGGACCCCATCGTCTTCGCCATCAACGACGGGCGGCAGACCAGGCCTGCGCTGTTCCTTCCCGAGTCCTACGGGGCCAGCGCGGAGGAGGCCGTGTACACCGTGGAGGGCAAATACCGGTTCGCAGAAAGCGGCGGGACGCTGAACGCGCGCCTGTACTTCTCCAACGGGAACCTGGTGCAGGTGATGGGCATCACCGGCAGCGAGGAGACCGGCGCGCCGCGCGAGATCACACCGCAGCCCGGCGATACCTTTACGCTTCTGGACAAGTGGCTTGCATCTGCCTCGGGCGGCGCTGCGCAGCCGGTCTTCGTGGAGGGGGATACCTTCACCTTTGGGACACAGCCCTTCAAGTGGGAGGAACTGTATGCCGCCGCCGGTGATTACGTGGTGGGCTTTATCATCGAGGACCTGGACGGCGGGCAGTACCCCGTTTACACCCGGATCCGCGTGCAGTAGCCCTGCGTGGAATGCATCCGGGCGGATTTCAGATGAAATCCGCCCGGTGTGTTTTTTAAACCGCGTGACCTGGTTTCAAGTCTGTTTCCGCAGGTGATCGGCCACGCTTTTGCGCAGCGACTCCATCCGCAGGCGTCCGGTCCATTTTTGCCCCCGCTGGCGCTCCCTGTCGTACCACTCCTGGTAGAGGTGGATCGGGTGGTCGTGCAGAACCTGGCTGGCGGCGTTAAAGCGCTTGAAAGCCCGCTGGAGGGGGTCCAGGAACACCTTGTCCTGCTCCCAGGCAAAGGAGAATAATTCATAGACCGGTGGCAGGCCGTGCGTGAACCGGAACTGCACGCCCAGGGAGATGCGGGCGCGCTGCGGATCGTACGCATCCCCGCCTTCGAGCCTCCCCGAAGTATAGAATCCTCCCAGCCCATAGAAGACCGGGCTTGTCCCCGCAAATTCCATCCCGCGCACCCCATAAGGGTGCTGGCCGACGACCACATCTGCGCCCAGCTCCGCGAGTTGGAAAGCCAGCTCACGATGTGCCGGCAGGGGATGAGGATAGGGCGCATCTTCCCAACGCAGCACCACCATGACCCAGTCCGAGGTCTGCCGTACGGCCTGGATCATGCGCCCCGCTTCCAGCAATCCCGGCCAGCAATTGGGAGCGAGGTCTGCGCCCGGCTCCGGCGCTCCGGACAGCGCCCAGTTCAGGATGGTGAGCTCGCCCTCGGCTGTGCCCCAGAGCAGGGGCTGCCCGGCCTCTTCAGGGGTCTGGCCTCCGCCCACCGTCTTGAATCCGGCCTGGCGCAGCATCAGCAGGGTGGGAGCTGGGGAATATTCGTGTGTCTGTGGGCTGCGGCTGCCTGCCAGGGTCGCAATGCCGGGGACCCAGCGCTGCAGCCCTTCGCCGCTTTCCGGCTTCCTGCCGAAGGGGCCGGTGCGGCGCAGCGCCGCCACGGGCGGTTCGGGCAGCGGAGACTCCCAATCCACCAGCAGGCGACTGCCCGGGCCGGGCGTGAATCCCGCAGGGGCCTCCCAGCCCGGCAGCCGGAATGGCCGGTCGTTCAGCGCGATATTACCCAGGCAGAGCAGTTGCATGGAACCCTCTGAAAATATCCATCCCCATCATTGTACCGATCTCCCGCCCCTTGAACTTGGAGGAGCCTGCTCCGAAACCGGGATATAGGCTCCTCTCCCACATCACTGCAGGATGCCTGCATTATATCCCTTTCCAGGCGGCGTGCAAGAGACGGCGCGCACGCGCAAGGAAGTGCCCGCTCCAGGACCGGGATGCCGGTACTTTTGTCCAGTCGAATTCCATTCAGATGATTGTATAATCTTATATGGTACTGGTGCTGCGCCTCACGCAGCACACCGTCAGGGATCACCCCGAAGGGTCTGCCGGAAAAACTGTCCGGAGGCGGGACTCTCGGGATGTCCTGTGCAGCGTCACAAATTAAAGGTTGAAAGCATGAACCCTGCTCACAGCCGGACGCGTTCCAGTTTGGGCGATAGCATCCCCCGCTTTGAAAGATGGCGGTGGGTCATCATCCTTTTGATCGGGCTGGGGCTTTTCCTCACCGAGCTATACGAATTTATCGAGCTGGCCTACATCTTCAAGCCCATGCACGTGTTTGAGATCCTCGTGTATGCCCTGCTGCTGGTGGGGATGGGCCTGTTCCTGGAGCTTTTTGTGCGCACCAGCCGCACTCACAAGAAGATGCTGGAGATCCTTGAATTCAAGCACAGGCTTTCACATGAGCTGAGCCTGATCAATGACTGGGAGCAGCTCTCGGCGCGTGTGGCTCAATTGCCGGGGGACCTGGCCCGTGCAGAGGAAGCGTATCTCCTGACGCGCCTTCCGCTCCAGGCCGAGCTGGAGGTCCTGGGATACTGGTCGCTTCCGGGGCGCGAACCGGAGGCCTCGCCATGGTCCCCGACTTCACCCTGCGGGATCTGCATGAACCGCAATACGGCCGCCATCCCCATCCTGCATCGCTGCGAGGGTTCTGCGCCGCGCCCGTATTCCCTGGTGTACTCTCTGCGCATCCGGGATGATGACTCGCCCCTGACGATCCTGCGGTTCAGGCTGGCGCCCGGGCGGCGCCTCTCATCCGATGAGGAAACCGCCCTGGAGCGCATCAGCGATGATATCTCGGTGGCCCTGCGGGCCGGGCGCGATCACAAGCGCATCGCAGAGCTGCTCTCGGTCCAGGTGGCCATGGCCGAACGCCGCATGGTCTCCGCCTTTGTCCATGACCGCGTGGGACAGAACCTCGCCTACCTGCATCTGAAGCTGGACCAGCTCGCCGAGGATGAGACCTCCTTCGGGTCCTGGCGCGCCCGCCAGGACCTCCGGCAGCTGCGCGAGGTGGCCAACGAGTCCTATGAGATCGTGCGCGATATCCTTAAGAAACTCCAGCCTGAGACCATCCCCAACCTTAACAACCTGCTGCAGGAACATGCCCGGCGGGTCGCCCGCAGCGGGCATTTCGACCTCGACTTCAAAACCACCGGGGAGATGGTCCAACTCCCGGGCGGCATTCAGAATGCCATCTTCTTCGCCTTTAGCGAGGTTCTAAACAATGTGGAAAAGCACTCCGGCGCCAGCCAAGTGGAAGTGCTGGTGACCTGGACAGGCCCCGTCCTGGATATCTCCGTGGCCGATAACGGCTCCGGATTCGATCCCGATGCCATCCGGACGGATGAGCATTTCGGGCTGGAGATCCTGCAGGAGCGCATCCATGCTCTCAAGGGCCGGCTGATGATCCACGCCGCCGCGGGGGCCGGAACCGTCGTTTCGATCTCAATACCCACCTGATCCACTGCAAGAGGGAAACATGGATAACCGGGGAATTCAAGTCCGCAGGATCCTGATCGTTGATGACCACCTCCTGTTCCGGGAGGGGCTGGCCAGCCTTTTCCGCTCCACCTCGGATTTCGAGGTGGTGGGGGAGGCCGGTAATGTGAGCGAGGCCATCGAGCTGGCCTGCCTTCACAGACCCGACATCGTGCTGATGGATTTTTCCCTGCCGGACGGCACCGGCCTGGATGCCACCGAGGCCATCCTGGCCGAGGTGCCCGATTGCCGGATCATCTTCCTGACGGTGTACGAGACGGATGAGAACATCGCCGCGGCGCTCTATCTGGGCGCCCGCGGCTACATGCTCAAGAACGTCTCCAGTTCGGCGCTGCTCGCCGGGCTGCGCGCCCTGGACCAGGAGGAGATCGTCATGTCGCGCAAGATGATGAGCAAGGCGCTCAAATTCTCACATTCGGCGCACTACGACCCGCGCAAGGACCTGGCGGAAAAACTCAGCCCGCGCGAGCAGGATATCCTCTTCGAGCTTCAGCAGGATGCCTCCAATGCCGAGATCGCCGGGAAGTTGTTCCTCTCCGAGAATACGGTCAAGCACCACATCCGCAGCATTCTGGACAAGCTGGGCGTCTCCAACCGCCACGAGGCCGGGATGCTGGCGCGGCAGATCAATCTCAAGAAGCCCAGGGCCGCCCTGGACAGGTAAAAGCCGCCGGCAGAGCAGGGGTTAATCCCCTCGGGTTAATCCGTTCTTAAGAAGAGCCTTGGAAGAATGGCTCTTTTTTTATCCATTTTTGGGCTGCCGGGTAATCGACATACGGGGGTCAAAGTCATATTATGAGAAACAAGGCGTAAATTGTCCGATTATGTCGACGATTCACCCGCTCTGTATTCTCGTGATGAAGTCCGATGCTTTCCTGCTGCGCGCTGTGGCCAGCCTGATGGCCCGGGCGCCGGAACTGGACGTGGTGGTCAGTGAGGCCGGGGATATGGAGGCTCTCGACAGGGACCTTGCCAAGATCAAGCCGGATGTCATGCTGGTGAACGATTCCCTGGGGGAACGGAAAGATCTGGAACCGCTGCTGACCCGGCATCACGGACTGAAGATCGTGGTGGCGAGCCTGTATACCAACCGTTTACATGTGATCGGACAGGAGGAAATTTCTGTGACAAGTCTCGAAGACCTGCTTTCTGCCATCCGCACCGGTTGAGCGATCGACATTCTTATTGGATCGAGGAGGCTGTATATGAGTAGCCATGTTTCCCGTTATCTTCACAGGGCCGCCTATCGTCTGACGCTGGCGGTCACCACACTGGCCATGCTCCTGGGCGGCCAGACTTCGCGCGTGATCGTGGTCCAGGCGGCCCCGCCCGCGGCTCCGGCAGCCGCGCCCGAGCCCGCCCCCACCAACCACCTGACGCTGAACGTGGTCAGCGCCGCGGATGGTTCCCCGATCACGCAGTTCAAATACCTGATCAATATCGATAATACCGGGACCACCACCCAGCGCAGCCCTTCCGACGGCTGCAATCCCTCGAGCCCGGGCTACCCGGGCTCGTGCGGTTGGATCTCGGTGGCGGGCTCGGCCAGCCACAGCCCGGTCTTCACCCAGGGCGATCAGAGCGACTTCGGCAGCGGCATTGACCTGCCCCCGGGCCGCTATCTGGTCTCCATCCTGGCCGATAACTTCAAGATCGACGGCGCGCACTTCAGCATGCCGCGCAGCGGCGCCGTGACGGTGCAGATGCAGCCCTTTGACCTGCCGGACGCCACCATCCAGGCCGAGGTCTTCGAGGACATGGCGCCCACCAACAGCGCCCCCGATGTGCCTGCCGAGCGCGGCCTGGCCGGGTTCGTGGGGCACATCACCGACTACATCGATGAAGTCACCACCGATGTCTATGGAAACCCGCTGTGCGGCAACAGCCACTGCATCAGCAAGTGCTACGTGGTGGACGGTGGCGTGGATATCGGTACCGTGGCTCCCGTGGATGCCGATGGGCGCTGCCCGATCGGCTTCACCCCCGCGGATGACCCGCTGCTCTCTTCCTCCATCACACAGACGCTGGAGGGCGATCCCATCCCGATCGGCGCAGTGGTGCAGGGCAAGGTCATCATCCCGAACGTGGGACCCAACCGCTATGCCCTCGCCGTGGTGCCCCCCAACGGCTCCAGTTGGGTGCAGACCACCACCCTGGAAGGCAACCATGACTGGGATGCCTGGGTGATGGAGGGCTCGACCGGCCTCGACACCGAGTTTGTGGTCGCGGGCGAACCCTTCCCGGCCATCTTCTTCGGTTACGTCAAGACGGTGGACCGCATGGAACCCGGCACAGGCACGATCCGGGGCCTCGGCCTGGCGGTCAGCGCCTATTGGCCGCCCGTCGGCGGGATCACCGGCGAATTGGGCCTGAGCGGCGCCAAGCCCAAGGACCCCAACCCCATCCACGATCTTTACGTCTCCCTGTCCGATCTGAACAACAGCGACCAGACCGTCTATGTGGGGCATTTCACCTGCGATGAGAACGCCGGCTGTCCCGCCATCTCGTATGAGATCCAGAACGTGCCGGACGGCGATTACTTCATCGGGTTGTGGGATGAGCCGCAGGACTTTATCTTCCAGCCGCAGAACGTTTCGGTCCGCAATGGCGAGACGGTGGACATGGGCTCGGTCTCCATCCTCGGTTGGTGGACGGCCATCGACGGCCATGTCTTCCACGACCTGAACGAGAACGGCCACATGGACCCCGGTGAACCCGGCATCCCCAACTTCTTCCTCTCCATGCGCAAGCGCGAGAATTCGCTGATGGACCGCGGCACCACGGGCGTCACCACCGACGCCAACGGCTACTACTGGATGGAAAGCGTCTATCCCATGACCCAGTGGCTGGTTCAGGAAGCTTATGCGGATGGGTTCCAGACCACCGGCGTCACCTATCAGGCGGATAACCAGCCGGAGGAGACCACCGTCCTGGGCCAGGGTGTGGATGTCAATCTCTTTCCTCTCATCGGTCTCGGCGGCCGCATTGACTGGGGCGTGAAACCCTACGAGCCCGGCACCAACGGCGGCATTGTGGGCACCCTCAGCTATGACACCACCCGCAACGAACTGGACCCCTCCTATGCCGCCATCGAAGACTGGCAGCCCAGCATCCCTGACCTGGTGGTGGAGCTCTATGCCACCGTGGACTGCCCGAACGACGGTGTGACCCCCTGCGATGCGAACGACTTCTACCAGTTGGAGCCGGATGGTTCCTACACCAAAGGTCCGCTTCTCAACCAGTACCTTTCCGAGACCTGGGAACGACCCACGGGCTGCGTAGCCCGCAACGTGAACGGCGATCCGCTGGTCCACGGCGTGGATGAGGACGCCCTGCCCCTCGGACCGGATGGTCCCTGTCTTGAATCTCCCATGCTGGGCGTGCAGTTCGGCCCCATGAGCGACGGCACCAACTTCGGCGCCAGCGTGGACGGCAACTATGGCTTCGGCGATGGCTGCTTCGGCCCCGGCGGCTTCACCCCCGATCCGCAGAACCCCGGCACGGGCGTCTGCGCGGATGGGAACGATCCCACGCCTTTGCCCTCCAACCTGGATTACCTCGTGCGCGTGGTGGTCCCCACGGAGGCCGATGTCTGGGGCGCGGCTGCGGTCCACCCCTCCGCCCCCATGTACCAGGTGACCCGCGAGGAGGATATCAACATCGCCAACGGCGATACCTTCATCCCGCAGGTCCCGCCCCCGGCCTGTGCCGGCGTGCTGCATACCGTTGACCTGGCCAACGACCCCAACGTGGGCACCGACAACTACCCGGCCATTGTGGGCGCGGGCTATGACGTCAACGGCGTGGCCGTGGGCGTAACGGTGCCGGCCTCCACCCCGGTGGACAACGCCAGCTTTGTGGACATCGGCGGGACCGTCTATGAGGGCCAGCCTCACCCGCTCTGTGATGTGAAGCTTGTCCATCTGAGCGACCGCAAGTCCATCGCACCGGGATTCAACCTGTTCACACAGGTCCCGCTGCCCGGGCGCCTCTGGGGCCTGCTGGTGGATGACCTGAACTTCTCCAGCAACCCGCAGTCGCTGCTCTACGGCGAGAAGATGGGCATCCCCTTCGCCCCGGTTGGCATCTACGATTACACCAACCGCCTCATCGCCACGGTCGAATCCGACTATAACGGCCTGTACGATGTGCTGCTGCCCTCCACCAACCGCATTAACTGCCCCACACCTTCCGGTGTGTGCACCAATATGTTCCGCCTGGTGGGCAACGATCCCGGCGTTCCGGGCCATTGGAATGCCAACTACACCCCGCAGTACCGCACCATTTCCGCCGACTTCGAGGTCCTCCCCGGCCTGATCGCCCCTGCCGACCTGGCGCCTGTCCAGGTTGCCGTGGGTGTGCAGATCCCTGGCATGCAGACTCTGACGCCCATCTCATGCAAGCTGGACGACGTCCAGCCGCAGTTGATGGCGGTCAGCCGCCCCTACGTCAACCTGACCTCCGGGGATGAGAGCTTCTCGATCGAGGGCTTCGGCTTCGGAGCCTCCGGCGGGCGTGTGCTGCTCGGCTCGATTGCGCTCCCCACCACCCTGTGGAGCAACGGGCATATTGACGTGACCGTCCCCGCCGGGACCCCCGCCGGTCTGTACCAATTGAGCGTGGAGGCCTCCAACGGCATGAAGACCGTGAACGGCCTGAGCTTCAATGTGTTCTCCAGCTCCCTGGTCTCGGTCTCGCCCTTCCCGGTCAATGCGGTGCCGCTGGACACCTTCACCGACCGCAGCCCCCTGGGTCCCAACTGGGGCTCCAATGGCAGCGGGATCGCCCTGGTGAACGGCCCCGGTACGGCCAACGATTTCCTGCGCGTGCGCAACAACGCGGCTGGCATCAGCAACCTGTGGTGGACGGCGGCCACCTTCGGCGCCAGCCAGGAAGCCTTCTTCAGCTTTGTCCGGCCTTCCGGCACGCCGACCTCCAACGAGCAGGGCCTGCTGCTGAAATACAGCGGCGGTTCCAACCCCAATTCCAACGCTGCCCGCTGGATCGAGGTGACGGTCGACAATAACAACAGCGCCGACCCCGAAGGCAAGAGCGTCCGCATCCGGACGAAATCCGGCACCGGCCCGGCAGCCAGCCAGATCGTTGAGCAGTTGGAGATCAACGGCCCGCAGGCCACCTTCAACCCCGGCGACCAGTTGGGTGCACGCGCCCTGAGCGACGGCACCATTATCGTCTATAAGAACGCCTCCGAGCTTGGGCGCGTCACGGTGGCCGCCGCCTCCGGCTGGACCGGCCGCATCGGCGCCCGCTTCGAAGGCACCGGGACCTCCTCCACTGTGGAGTCCCGCATTGATGACTTCGGCGGCGGCAATGTTTCACTGACCGTCAACAGCGGCAGCATGCCCTCGCTCTTCGAGGTCGGCGCCGGCCATCCCTACAGCACCATTCAGAGCGCCATCGATGCCGCCGCAGCGCAGAACCCCTATAAGGACTCCATGGTGGTCGTCTATCCGGGAGCCGCCAGCGGCAACCCGCGCTATAACGGGCGCGGCGCCTACATCGAGAACCTCATCATGTATGCCCCGGTCAAGCTGCAGGGCATCGGTCCCGGCGGCATCCGCCCCGATAACAGCGTCGTGCAGGGATCGATCATCGACGGTTCGGGCTTCGGCGGCGACACCACCCTGGCCGTCAACTGGCTGGGCAAGGTCAGCAGCCTGACCTGGGACGGCAACACGGATGTCAACGACGGCCAGGTGATCTATGTCCTGGCCTCTGAAAGCGGCGCTCCCTCGCCCTCACGCGCGGGCGCCTTTGGCCCCACCTTCAAGGCCTCCATCGACGGCTTCGATATCCGCGGCGGCGACCAGATGGGCCTGCCCGGCAACCTCAACGCCATCTTCGGCGGCTTCCCCGCCCCGCTTCCGGCGAACCAGGTGCAGACCCAGGGCGGCGCCATCTTCGTCAACGGATTTGCCCGCAACCTGCAGATCACCAATAATGTGATCGAGAGCAACGGCGGCTCCTACGGCGCCATCCGCCTCGGCACGCCCAACCTGCCGGACGCCCAGAACGACAGCCTGCGCATCGCCAACAACCGCATCATCGCCAACGGCGGCACGAACCTGGCCGGCGCCATCGGCGTCTTCAACGGGTCCGACGGCTACGATATCTCCTTCAACGACGTGTGCGGCAACTTCTCGGCGGAGTACGGCGGCGGCATCAGCCATTACGGCCTCAGCCCCAACGGCCGGATCCACGACAACCGCATCTACTTCAACCGCTCCTACGATGAAGGCGCCGGCATCATGATCGCAGGCGAACTGCCCGCCGATGCCACCGCCAACTATGGCGACTCCAACGGGCCGCAGGGCTCCGGGCCGGTGGATATCTACAACAACCTGATCCAGGCCAACCTGGCCGACGATGACGGCGGCGGGATCCGCTTCCTCATGGCGGGCAACTTCCCCATGAACGTCTACAACAACATGATCGTGAACAACGTCTCCACGCACGAAGGCGGCGGTGTTTCGATGGACGACGCACCTGCGGTGCGCTTCTACAACAACACGGTCATGAAGAACATCACCACCGCCACGGCCATCACCAGCGACGGCTCGCCCGCTCCCGCCGGTCTCTCCACCGGTGAGAACAGCGCCCAACTCCAGAACACGCTGCCGGGAGGCTCGCCTCTCTTCAGCAACCCCGTGCTGTTCAACAACATCTTCTGGGACAACCGGGCCGGCAGCCGCGGCGTGAACAC
>CAYMQX010000064.1:6013-10993 GCA_964392495.1 uncultured Anaerolineaceae bacterium | reverse complement strand
CGTTTCCGTGGGCCTGGAGATGCTGCTGGGACTGGCCATCGCCCAGCTCATCCACTCCCACCCGCCCGGCTGGAAATTCCTGCGCACCAGTCTCATCATCCCCTGGGCGGTCCCCACCATCGTCAACGGCACCATGTGGCGCTGGATCTACAATGCCGATTACGGCGCCCTGAACGGCCTGCTCTTACAGCTCGGCCTCATTGATAAGTACATCCCCTGGCTGACCAAACCCTTTACTTCCATGAATTTGGTCATCCTTGCAGATATCTGGCACAGCGTCCCCTTCATCGCCCTCATCCTGCAGGCTGCCCTCGCCACCCTCCCCACCGAGATGGAGGAGGCCGCAGCCGTGGATGGTGCCAACGCCTTGCAGAGATTCCTGTATCTGCGCCTGCCGCTCTTGCGCCCCGCCCTGCTGGTTGCCCTGGTGATCCGCACCGTGGAGGCCTTCCGGGTCTTCGATGTGATCTACGTCATTACCAACGGCGGGCCTGCTTTCGGAACGGTGACCATTTCCTACCTCACCTACCTGGAGACCTTCAGTTTCAGCCATATTGGACGCGGCGCAGCCCTTTCCTTCTTGATTTCGATCTTCACCCTGGGCATGGCCTTTATCTACATCCGTATGCTCTACCGTCCGGAGGAGCACGCATGAAGAAGATTCTTCATCCGCTGGGTCTGGGAATCCTGACGGTCCCTGTCATTATTTTCATCTATCTGCCGGTGGCCTGGCTCATCATCTCCAGCATCTCCACGCGCGCCGAATTGCTCTCCACCCCCATCCACTGGATCCCGGAACGCCCCACTCTTCAGAACTACCTGAATATCCTCACCCCCGCCGGGGGGGCCTCGGAAGTGGCCCGCACCTTCAAGATCACCCTCCTCAATTCCCTGATCGTCTCCTCGAGCGTGACGGTCATTGCCCTGGCCCTCGGTTCCCTGGCAGCCTATGCCCTGGTGAGGCTCAAGTTCCCCTTCCAGCGTACGGTCCTGCTTGGCATCCTGGGCACGCGCATGATCCCGGAAGTATCCCTGGTGATCCCTCTCTATATCCTTGCTTCTCAGGTGCGCCTCTTCAATGGCACCCTGTTGAACACCCCCTACATCCTCATCATCACCTACCTCAGCTTCGCGCTTCCCTTTGCGATCTGGCTCATGGCCTCCTTCTTCCAGACCATCCCCGTGGAACTGGAGGACGCCGCCCGCATCGACGGCTGCACCCGTATCCAGACCCTCTGGCGCATTATCCTGCCCATTTCATCCCCCGGCCTCGTCTCAACAGGCTTGTTCGTCTTCCTGACCGCCTGGGATGAGTTCTTCTTTGCCCTCATCTTCACCAGTACCGTGGCGGCCAAGACCGTCCCGGTGGCCATCGCGGAATTTAGCGGCCGCTATGTCGTGGATGTAGGCGGCATGATGACCGGGGGCGTCCTGGCTGCCATCCCCCCGGTGATTCTTTCCCTGATCTTCCAACGCTATATCGTCAGCGGCCTGACCGCCGGGGCGGTCAAAGGCTGAGATGCTCCACACAGCCATTGGTGTTGACCTGGGGGGGACGATCGTCCGTGCCGGGGCGGTGGATGCCGGGGGGCGCCTGCTGTCCCTGCGCGAGGTCCCCATCCAGGCCGGGCGCGGTCCCGAAACCGGCCTTCGGACCATCCAGGATCTGATCGGGCAGGTCTACGCCGGGTCGGGAGCCGGGTCTCTGGAGGGCATTGGCATCGGCTGCACCGGTCCGCTGGACTCGCTGCGCGGCACCATCCACAACCCCTACACCCTCCCCACCTGGGAAAACGTCCCGATCACCGACTGGATGCAGGCCGCCTTCCACGTCCCCGTAACCCTGGAGAACGATGCGGATGTCGCAGCTTTGGGGGAATACTGGTGCGGGGCAGGCCGCTCGGTGAAACGCCTCTTCGCCGTCACGCTTGGCACAGGTGTGGGCACGGCCCTCATCCAGGATGGTCAGATCTACCGTGGCATACATGGCCTCCACCCGGAAACCGGTCACATGCTGCTGGATCCCTCCGGCCCGGCCTGTTACTGCGGGGCGCATGGCTGCTGGGAAAGTTTCTGTTCCGGCCCTTCCATTGTTCGCGATGTGCTGGGGAGCGACCTTTCCAACTCCTCCCTCCTTCGGATGGCAGGCGGGGACCCGGAAAGGGTGGACGCCCGCATGGTGGCGGAAGCCGCCCGGGCGGGTGATCCCGTATCCTGCCGGGCCATCGAAAAGGCCGCCCGTTATTTTGGCCTGGGGATCGCCAATGTCATCATTGCCTTCCTGCCGGAGATGATCGTCCTGAGCGGCGGGCTGATGAAGAGCGCCGATCTTTTCATCCCCGCCGCTCAGCAGGCGATCCAGGCCCACTCCGTCATGGTCCCCGCCCGGGACGTGCGCCTCCTGCCCGCTCAGTTGGGCTATCACGCCGGTTTGTACGGCGCAGCTTATACCATCTGGTCAAGGAAAAATGGAAACTCTGAATCATAACCCCTACGTGCAGGATGTGCTCAGTCAGGCTGCCGCCCTCCAGCACGCGCTGGACCGCTTCGATGATGCCCCCATCCGGAAATTGGTCGCCGGGTTCCGGGATGGCCGCTTCGACCGCCTCATCCTCACAGGGATGGGCGGCTCTCTCTTCGCTTCCTATCCACCCCTCTTGATCCTCGCCAATGCCGGCCTGCCCGCCATGCTGGTGGATTCTGCCGAGCTGATCCATCACTGCCGCGGGCTGGTCACCCCGCGTACGCTTGTTTTGGCCACCTCACAATCCGGCCGCAGCGCCGAGATCGTATCGACGGTCGCTCTGGCGCAGGAGGCAGGCGCCTCCTTGATGGCTGTTGTGAACGACCTGGATAGCCCCCTGGCTCAGGCCGCGCAGGGAGCCGTCATTCCCATCCACGCCGAGGAGGAGAAGACCGTTTCCACCCGCACCTATACGAATAGCCTGGCAGTCGGTCAATTGGCAGCCTTGAGCTTCATCGGGGGTGATCTTGACCGCGCCCTGGAGGAGTTAAAGTTCACAGCCGCAGGCCTGGAGGAATACCTGGATGCATGGCTGCTTCAGCTTGCCGTTATTCGGGATCGCATCCCCCCACCCCGCAGGCTGATCCTGCTGGGGCGCGGCCCCTCGCTCGCGGCTGCCAATACCGGCGCGCTGATCCTGGGCGAAGCCGCCAAATTTGCAGCCATTGGCATGCAGGCCGGTGAGTTCCGTCACGGCCCCCTGGAACTGGTCTCCCCGGATTTGACCGTTCTCCTGTTTGCCGGACCCCCGGAGACCATCTCCCTCAACCGCCGGCTTTTTGAGGAATTGGATGGATCGGGCGCACGCACCCTTTGGATCGCTCCCTCCTATGCAGCCGCCTCCCCTAATTCCCTGCCCCTGCCGCCCTCCCAGGGCATCGGCCTGCCCCTGGCAGAGATCCTCCCCATTCAGCTCCTGAGCATCCATATTGCCCTGGAGCGGAACCTGCAGCCGGGCCGCTTCTTCCGTGTGGAAAAGGTGACCCTGACGGAGTAAATAATCCCCATGCCTCGACCCAGATCCCCTGTGCGGCTGGAGTGGGTGGATCCGGCGGTTTGCTCGCTGGATTACCGCCTGAAGATCATCAGCCGCCTTCCCTTCTTCAAGCATTTGCCTCCCGAAGCCATCGCCCAAATCAATTCTTTGTTCCATGATCGCGAGGTTGTCGGTGGAGTGCCCATCTATTTCGAGGGGGACGAAGCCGGGAGCCTTTATCTGGTGGCTATGGGAAAGGTGAAGCTCGTCCGGAACATCGCCTCTGGCCGCGAGGTCCTGCTCGATATCCTGCACGCGGGAGATTATTTCGGCAGCCTCTCCCTGTTTGGCCAGCCCGCCCACACCGAAACGGCCCTCGCCCAGACCGGTTGCTGCATCCTCCAGGTCTCCTCCGCCGATTTTGAGTCCATCCTCACCGCCTATCCCGAAGTCACGCGCCGGGTCCTGGAGGCCGTCGGTCACCGCCTCGCCGAATCGCAGGAGGTGGTCAAGCAGTTGAGCGCCTATTCCGTGGAGCAGCGCATCGCAGCCGCCCTCCTCCGCCTCGCCGGCAAACTGGGCGAAAAACGCGGCCCAGGCGTCCTCATCCAGCTCCCCTTCTCACGTCAGGACCTCGCCTCCATGACCGGCTCCACCCCCGAGACGGTCAGCCGCACCATGAGCCGTTTTGCCGCCCAGGGTCTGGTCAAGACCGGCCGCAAATGGGTGACCCTCACCGACATGCAGCAGTTGGAGGAGTTGGTAAACAAGGGTGCAGTTAATTGATCCGCATCATTCAATTTTCATAAGAGCAGAGGTAAATTCAGGGTGTAAATATTCGACCATCAACAGAAGGAGAGATACCATGACCACCCTGACCCAGCCCCTGCGCGATGAGCACAAAGACTTGTTCCCCCACGTGGACCGCATCCGCCAGGTCGCCGAGCTGGCCGGCACAGCCGAAACCCGCCGCGGCGTGGAAGAGGTCTACGACTTCCTCGTCTATCACCTGAAGCCCCACGCACAGGCGGAGGATGCCGCCCTCTACCCGGTTGTCCAGAAGGTCCTCGGCAGCCCGCTGGCCACCCGCACCATGAGCCGTGACCATGTGGAGATCGGACGCTATATCGATGAACTGGCTGTCCTTCGTGAACAACTGACGGATCAGCCCACGCAGGCGCAGATCGAATCCCTCCGGCGCGCGCTCTACGGTGTATATGCCCTGCTCAAGCTCCACTTCGCCAAGGAGGAGGAGGTCTACCTGCCCATCCTGGACGAGGCCCTCTCGCCCGAGTCCGCCGCAGAATTATTCGAAGCCCTGGAAGCCGCTGCCCACACCGCCAAGGCAGTCGACCGGTTCTAAAAAGCAGGAGCCTGTTTTTGGCTCTTGTGGAAATGTGATTGAAAAGAGAAGTCCTTCGGGTTGGCCGGAGTCACGAGAACCGGACCACCCAAAGGACTTCTTTGAATGGACGACAGC
>CAYMQX010000064.1:0-5913 GCA_964392495.1 uncultured Anaerolineaceae bacterium | reverse complement strand
TGGCGGGTGCATCCTGAGGCGCTATTTCAATACCGTCCTGACCCACTCTTCCAGGGATTGATTTGGTATTTTTTTCTGAATTGCGTGTTCCTGCACCGTACTATCAAGCTTTGCGATCTCTGCAATGATCCTGCAGGCTCGTCCTTTCGTTTCCTGCGCACAGGCCGATTGGCTGAGTACAACGTGGGAGAGTTGGTAGGCGCGTTCGACCTTTCCCGTTCGTTGGTCGATCTCGGCGAGGCCCGTTAGTGCGTCCAGGATAATGGGCATGGATTTCGCCTCTCTTGCGATGCGGAGTGCTTCCTTATAAGAGCTTTCAGCGCCGGAACAGTCACCCGATTTCAGTACCGCATCTCCAAGATAGGTAAGCGTGCGGGCAATGTCCCAGCCTTCGAATTGTTCGCCAAAGACCTCAAGGCTTTTTTGGAAGCAGTCTCGCGCCTCAACGCACTGACCCTCTGCCAGGGTTGTCAATCCAAGATAACGATACGCCGTGCCCATCCCCCAGCGATTCTTTGTCTGCTCGCACAGGGCAATGCTTTCGCGCATGGAAGCTTTGGCTTCCTCATATCGTCCCAGCGCGATCTGTGTATCCACAAGAAAATTCAAGCCGAGTGAAATGGAATGCGGGTCGCCGACCTCCCTCCAGATTTTCATCCCTTCCAGCATCTGCTCGTAACCTTCTTCGTATTTCCCCATCAGGCTGTCCACGTGACCGAGGTTGTAGATCCCATAGGCGGTAAACCATTGATCGCCTGTCGCCCGCGCGTAGCCTGTGCCTTCTTCAATCAATTCTTTTGCTTCAAGGTAATCCCCGTTCAAATGCAGGAGGGTGCCGCTGAAGATGAGCGGGTCCGCGAGGAGCACCCGTGCGTTGATGGACCGCAGTATGGCGATGCTCTGCTTGTATCTTTCCTGTGCGCGGGCAAATTGACCCGCGCGGAAGTACAGCAATCCCTGGTTTGTCAGAGCCGCGCCCAATGCCCTGTTCATCTCCGTATTACGTTTTTTTTCACTCAAGGACTGGATTAGCAATTCCAATTGTTCGATGCCGTCGCATATCAGACCCGAGACCTCGAAGAACCAGCCAAAGGAACGCACGGATTTCACGATGGTCCCGAATTTGCCGCGCCGAATTCCCCATTCCCAGGCGGCGCGCAGGTTGTCGAGTTCGGCGGTCATGTCCTGGATTGCCGATTGCTGAGCGGAACTCTTCAGCTTTCGTTCATACCGGGAGGCAAAGTTTAAATAGTATTCGCACTGGCGGTCGCGCACCTCATCGTGCCGGGCTTGGTCTTCCGCAAGGCGCGGCAGGGAATATTGACGGATGACCTCATGCAGGTCATACCGTCCGTCTTCGCCGCGCCTCACCAGCGATTTGGACGCCAGCGATGCCAGGATCGCAAGCGAAGCGCCCGCCACCTTCTCTGCCGCCTCGCGGTCGAAGCCGCCCTGAAAGACCGACAGGCAGCACATCGCCTCACGTTCTGTCTCTGATAATAATCTCCACGAATGGTCGAAGCTCGCCCGCATGGAGCGATGGCGTTCGGGCATGTCACGCAGGCTGGTCGAAAGAATGTCGATGCTCGACTCAAGTTCATGCGCGATCTCCGCGCAGGAGAGCAAGCCGGTCCACGCGGAGGCAAGTTCGATTGCCAGCGGCACCCCCTCGAGCAGGCGGCAGATACGGATCACCGATGCTTTATCTCCCCCGTCAGGTTGGAAATCGGTCTTTATTCGCTGGGCGCCTTGGAGGAACAACTTGACCGCGCTGTAGTCATCCGGTCGCTCGGCGAATTCGTCGGGCGGCACAGGTAGTCCGTGCAATTCGTACACCCATTCGCCTTGCAGATTCAACCGCTCACGGGAGGTGCTCAGGATTTTCAGGTGGGGCAGCCGCTCCAGGAATTCGATCACCAGTTCGACCGCCGTGGAGGATTGCGCGATCAGATGTTCGAGATTGTCGAGGATCATGAGCGCGGGGTGCTTCATGCCGCTCGACATGAAATTGAATAGTTGTTCCTTCGGTTCGGAAGGGCCTGAAAAGGAGAAAGCCTGCGCTTCCGCCACCGCAGGAACGATCGATTCCGCCGAATTGATCGGACCCAGCGGGACGTAGATCACCCCATCCGGGAACAGGTTTTTATGAAGTACTGCGAATTCGATGGCCAGCCGCGTCTTGCCAATGCCTCCCATGCCTGACAGCGTCAGCAGGCGGCATGGAGGGTCTGTAAATAAGCGCTCGAGCGCGTTAAGTTCGGACTCGCGTCCTAAAAGCAGTGTGGGGGGTAGGGGCAGTTGGTGAGGAGCAGGCTCGGGGCTTGTGCCGGGCGCGGCCGGAGCGCCGGAAAACGATGCCGGGGAGGGAGGGGGAGCGCGCAAACGTCCCGGCGCCATGTCTCCGCGCGCCGCGCGCACAAAGTCCTGTTTGTCCTCTTCTGGAATTTGGAGGGCTTCAGCTAGCAGCCCCGCCAGTTGCTTGGAGGGTCTGCGTTCCCCCGATTCGATCTTTCGCAAGGCAAACACAGAACAACCGGCACGGCCCGCCAACTCCTCCTGGGTGAGGTCGAGCGTCTTGCGGCGTGATTTGAGCCATTCACCGAACGAGTCGATCAACTCCAAGTTTCTAAACCTCTGGGTTGGTCGTATGCCAGACATCCAGTGCAGTTGTCCGGGTACCGGTAAAAATCTCTCCAAAAATTGTAGCACATTTTGGGTGAGTTTCCGGGTGATCCAGTGACCCCTCATCCCTTTCCCATTGTTGTTTAATGGCGGCAGTGAGATCCAAACATACATATCAGGAGTTGAACATGAATATTTATCTTTTGATCCTGCTTCGCCTCACCCATGTGGTGGCTGGCATTCTGTGGGGCGGCGCGGCCGTTTACTATCTGTTCTTCGTCAAACCTTCGGTCAAAGCCATCGGCCCCGCGGGGCCGCAGTTCATGCAGAACCTGGCGCAGCGGCGCAAACTGCCGCTCTTTATGATCGGCACAAGCCTGCTGACCGTGATGGCAGGTGGCATCCTGTACTGGTTCTCCTCCGGCGGATTTAGCCCGGCCTGGATCGTCTCGGGACCTGGCATCGGCTTCACCCTCGGCTCGCTCGCTGCATTGATTGCTTTTTTGGTGGGCGGCCTGGGCATTGGTCCCACCTCGGCAAAGATGGGCGCCCTGGGAGGGCAGATCGCCACATCGGGCAAGGGACCCACCCCCGAACAGGCCGGCGCAATGCAGGCCATGGAAAAGCGCCTCAATTTCGCCGAACAGGTTGACTTCGTCATGCTGGTCATCGCCATGCTGACGATGGCAACGGCTCGCTACTGGACCTTTTAGCTGCCCATCTTCAACAGTCGGATTCGAGCCTGGTGATGGATCCCAAACGTGCCTTTTCCCTGACCTTGATCCTGTTGTCCCTCGCGGTGGGAGGCTGTGGATCACATCCTCCCGCACCGCAAGGTGGTGATGCGGAATTCACGCTCCAGACTGCAATGCTTGTAGGGAGGATGGTCTTTGTGGGCGTCGGCGGCGAAATTGACGGCAGGGTCAACCCCGATCTGAATGTAAGCGTCGGAGAAATGATCCGCGTGGCGCTCGTCAATGGTGATGGCATTCCCCATGACTTCGCCCTCCCGGATCTGAATGCACACTCGGCGCTTGTTTCGGCAAAAGCACAGACCACCGGGGTCGTCTTCCGGGTCAGCCAGGCAGGCGGGTTCATTTATTACTGCGCGGTCGCCGGTCACCGCCAGATGGGCATGGAAGGTAGATTGATCGTCCGTGAATAGTGAAGATTAATAAAAAGGAGAAACACATGAGCAAAAGCATTTCCAAAGCCGCGCTGAGAAGCGCCAAAGAATCTGTGACCAGCTACAGTTTTCAAACCCTGTGGTGGACTCCCGCCGCCATCGAAAAAGTCTGGGAGACACTCGCCACCTACGCAGCCTGGACCACCTGGTGGCGGGGCATCCGGAAAGTTGAAGTGCTGCGCCGCGGTGATCAGAGCGGCGTCGGTACCGTCCTGCGTCAGGGATGGCGCAGTTGGCTTCCGTACACGCTCGTCTTCGACCTCGAAATGATTCGGCTCGAGAGCAAAAGATTGCTCGAGGGGCGCGCCAGCGGCGACCTGGAGGGGATCTGCAAGTGGACATTCGCCCCGGTCAATGGCGGCACACAGATTCGCTTTGATGTGGACGTTCGACCTGGCCGCTGGTGGATGAACCTGCCTGCTCCCTTTGTATCCCAGATCGTCCACGCGAACTTCGAGACCATCATGCGCTGGGGTCGCGAGGGGCTGGAACGGAAGCTTGACGTACCTGTCGTGCTGCGCCCGCAATAATGGTTTTCGGGTGACGATCACCTGCAAAGCGGCTGCCATCCGAAAGGAGCTTCCAATGAAACCCTTTCTCAAACGCCACTCACTGATCATCGGCCTCGTCTTGATGTTTCTCTACACCTGGACGATTGACCTGTCGAATTCAGGCGTTCTGCCGTTTGATGTTCCCTTCCCGGTTTACATCACCCTCGGCTGGGGCTTCATTCTCGTCTCGCTGTTGATGACGCGGCTGACCCTCGGCAAAGCCGAAATGTTGAAGTTTTTCAAGCGCTTCTTCATCTGGCGCGTTGGCTGGAAGTGGTGGCTCGCCGCCCTCCTGTTGTTGCCCGCCCTGCAATTCGCATCCGTTCTTCTGACCGCCTGGCTGACTCGCCTCCCTGTGGATTTTTCCCGCCCGATGATTCGCGAGGTCGTCCCGCTCGACGCCCCGCTGCTTGCGCTCGTTCTGCCCTGGCTTGTTTTTGAAGTTCTCACCAACGGCGAAGAGTGGGGCTGGCGCGGCTACGTTCTTCCGCGGCTGCAAGCGAAATACAGCGCCCTGACATCCAGCCTGGTCCTCGGAGTGATTTGGAGCGTTTGGCATCTCCCGAAATTCATGGAGACAGACCCGGGTGGTGAGCGATCTTTCTTCTGGTTCACGACCGCTCACCTGGCTTTGGCTGTTCTTTACACCTGGTTGTACAACAACACGCACGGCAGTCTCCTCCTTGTGGTTCTGTTCCATGCCGCGGAGAACACCGCAGGGATGTTCCTGCCTGTTGAGTTTGCCGTCTCGAGCGGGATCGAACAGAACATACAGGTCGTGCTCTATATCGCTGCGGCGGCCCTGGTCACCTTCACCGCGGGCGCGGATCGACTCTCGCACACGCAGGCAAAACAAATACAGGAGTAACCATGAAAATCAAAGGTCGACTCACTCATTTACCAAAGCTGTACATTCTCGCTCTTTTGATCGCGCTACTGCTGCCGTTTGCCGCGCCTGTCACGGCTCAGGCGGGAAGGGTCGCGGCAGGGGAGAAAACCTCCATTTTGCCGGTTCAGGCCCAGGGACCGACTGACCCCGCGGAAATGGAATCCTTCCTGGACGACCTGTTCGCGCGTCAAATGGAAGAGAATCACATCGCGGGCGCAGCTGTCGCAGTCGTCAAGGACGGACAGCTATTCTTCGCCAAAGGCTACGGCTACGCCGACCTCGAGAACAAAATTCCCATTAATGCCGGGAGGACGATCTTTCACGTTGGGTCGGTCGGCAAGACGTTCACCTGGACGGCGGTGATGCAACTGGTGGAGCAGGGAAAACTCGACCCGGACGCGGATGTCAATGATTATCTCGATTTTCACATCCCAGATACGTATCCACAGCCGATCACACTGAAACACTTGATGACCCACACGTCGGGCATCGAAGACCGCTGGCTCGGAAGCGCGGTGTCAGATGAAGGCGGGTTGGTCTCTGTCCGCGAATGGCTGGCTGGGAATTTCCCTGGGCGGGTGCGTCCGCCTGGCGAAGCGGCGGGTTACTCGAACTACAATGCCATGCTGGCGGGGTACATTGTGGCGCGGGTATCGGGTCAGCCT
>CAYMQX010000063.1:0-11110 GCA_964392495.1 uncultured Anaerolineaceae bacterium | reverse complement strand
GCATTTTTTCTCCATCGTATTCGTTTCTAAAAAGCTGCCTTTCCCTTCCACCGCACGCCACCCCGCTTACGTTCGTTTGTTGGCCCCGGCGCCCGCGCTATAATGCTCCAATGCCCAACCACCTCGTCAACTCCACCTCACCTTACCTGCTCCAGCATTCAGAGAATCCTGTAGACTGGTACCCGTGGGGCGATGAGGCCCTTGCCCGTGCGCGTGAGGAGGACAAGCCCATCTTTCTCAGCATCGGTTATGCCGCCTGTCACTGGTGCCACGTCATGGCGCACGAGTCTTTTGAAGATCCCGCCACGGCTGCCTTCATGAACGCGAACTTTATCAACATCAAGGTGGACCGTGAAGAGCGCCCCGACCTGGACAATATCTATATGCAGGCCACCACCGCCATGACCGGCTCGGGTGGCTGGCCCATGTCCGTGTTCCTCACCCCCGATCTGCAGCCCTTTTATACGGGAACCTATTTCCCTCCCGTGGAACGCTACAACATGCCCTCCTTCCGGGGCCTGCTTGAGGGCCTCGCCCGCGCATGGCGCGAGCAGCGCGAGGAGATCACCCGCGTAGGGGCCCAGGTGGCCGGTCACTTGCAGAACGCGACCATCACGGGCAAGTCCGAAGGAAGGTTCACCCGCGAGCATCTGGATGCGATCGCCCACGCCATACTGGAGGCTTACGATTGGGGCTACGGGGGCTGGGGCGCTGCACCGAAATTCCCTCAACCCATGACGGTCGAGTTCCTGCTTGGCCGCGCTGCATCCGGAGCGGCCAAACCGAACGAGCTTGAGGCCGCCTTGCATGCCCTCCGAGCCATGGCTCGCGGGGGCATGTACGATGTCGTCGGCGGGGGCTTCGCGCGATACAGCACCGACAACTTCTGGCGCGTCCCTCACTTCGAGAAGATGCTCTACGATAACGCTCAACTGGCCCGAGCCTACCTGCATGCATGGCAGCTTACCGGCGATCCCTTCTTCCGCCGTATTGTAGAGGAAACCCTGACGTTTGTGAGCCGCGAGCTTGCGCATCCGGGGGGCGGCTTCTACTCCTCACTGGACGCAGACTCTGAAGGCGAGGAAGGTAAATTCTATTCCTGGACGTTGGAGGAGATTCGATCACTGCTTGGGGACGAGGCGCAGTTCTTCATCGCGGCCTATGGGATCAGCCCGCGCGGGAATTGGGAAGGCAAAACCGTACTCCAGCGCGCCCTCGATGATGCCACACTTGCATCCCGCTTCTCCATGACACCTGATCAGGTCCCTGCCCGGTTGGCATCCAGCCACGCCAGACTGCTGGCGGCGCGCGCAGGACGCGTCCGCCCCGGCACAGATGACAAGATACTTACCGCCTGGAACGGGCTGATGTTGGTAACCCTTGCAGAAGCCGCGCGTGCCTTCGATCAGCCGGAGTATCAGGAAGCTGCCTCGCACAATGCAGAATTTCTCCTCTCCTCCCTGCGCAGGCCCGGCGGATTGAGCAGGTCCTGGCGACATGGGCGCGCCACCTCCGAGGTCTTTCTGGAGGATTATGCCAGCCTGATCCTTGGCCTGCTCGAACTCTACCAGACCGATTTCGAACCGCGTTGGTATGCCGGTGCATCCAGCCTGGCGGAGGAGATGATCGAACATTTCCGTAATGAGCAGGGCGGCTTTTACGATACACCTTCCAGCGCCAGCAAGCTGCTGCTCCGCCCTCGCGACCTCCAGGATAACGCCACCCCTTCAGGGAATGCGCTGGCATGCGAGGCCCTGCTTAAGCTGGCTGCCTTCAGCGAGAATGGCCACTACCGCGACCTCGCTGAGGCTGCTCTAGGGGTCATCACCGAACAAGCACTACAATATCCCACTGCCTATGCCCGCTGGCACTGGGCGGCGGAATTCGCGCTGGGCAGGGTAAAGCAGATCGCCCTCATCGGTAAATTTTCCGATCCCGCCTTCAAAGAAATGCTGAGCCTGGTGCGCCGCAACTACCGGCCTCTCTTCGTCATCGCTGCGTCAGAGGCCATGCCATCCCCCGGTTCCCCCTCGCTGCTGAATGGGCGGCCTCCCGTGGATGGACGCTCCACCGCGTATGTCTGTGAGGGATTCGTCTGCCGCCTCCCCGTTACCACCCTTGAAGCGTTGGCCCACCAGTTGGAACCGGGATAAAAAAAGGCTCCTTGCGGAGCCTCTTCATTTCCGGATACTTATTCCCTGTCTTCTTCCTTCTTCTCTTCGGGCTTTGCCTCCTCCTCATCCTTCTTTCCGCCGATGCCCTCGCGGAACGAACGGATGCCCTTGCCCAGCTCACCGGCGATCTTCCCGATGCGTCCCGGCCCGAAGAGCAAAATCACGATCACCAGGATGATCAGCAGCTCGGGAATGCCAAAATCACGGAATAACATTCTTTCTCCTTGCGTACATTTTATACATTTGCCCTGTAAATGTACCACAAAGGAACAGGCTTGGGTATGGCTAGATCTCCCGCCGATTCCACAGCCCCTCCAGGAAGCGGGCCAGGCGGCGGATCACCGAGCGAAGCCGTCCGAGCAGGCGGTACTGGCTCTGGTATACCTTGCGCTCCACCGGCAGGGGGCCGGTCCACTCCGCGACCAGCGCACCCCACGTCAGGCCTGCGCCGAACCCCACCAGCACGATCTTGTCGCCGGGCTTGATCTGGTCTTTCTGCAACGCCTCCACCGTCGCGATCGGGATGGAGGCCGTGGAAGTATTGCCGTACTTGTCGAGGTTGACAATGAAGCGGTCCATGGGCAGCTTGAGCCCGCGCGCGGCCGATTCGATGATGCGCAGGTTGGCCTGGTGAGGGATGATCCAGCGGGCGTCCTGCGGGGTCAGACCGGCGACCTCGAGCGCCTCGGAAGTGGCCTGGGCCATCACGCGCGTCGCGAACCGGTAGACCGCCTTGCCGTCCATGTGGATATAATGCTGCCCGTCATGCAGGGTGCTTTCGGTGGCTGGATGGCGGCTGCCCCCCGCAGGGAGCGAGAGCAGATCCGCCCCCGAACCATCCGAATGCAGAACCGCCGAAAGCACGCCGCCCGGCGTCTCGCTGGCCTGGAGCACAAAGGCTCCCGCGCCATCGCCGAACAGGATGCAGGTGTTGCGGTCGCTCCAGTTCACAAAACGGGAGAGCGTCTCGGACCCGATGACCAGGGCATTCTTGATCGAACCGCTGCGGATAGCCTGTGCTGCCATATTGGTGGCATAGATAAACCCAGTGCAGGCCGCCAGCAGGTCGAAGGCGCCCGCCCTGGTGGCACCAAGCTGGTCCTGAATGATGCAGGCCGTGGCGGGGAAAATATGTTCCGGCGTGGAGGTGGAGCAGATGATCAGATCGATATCCGTGGGCTTGAGGTTGGCAACCTCCAGAGCTTTGATCGAGGCCTGGACTCCCAGCGTGGAGGGGAATTCCTGCTCACGCGCGATGCGGCGTTCACGGATGCCCGAGTGCTCGCGGATCCACTCGTCGTTGGTATCGACCATGCGGGCCAGGTCCTCATTGGTAAGAACCGGCTCGGGAACGGCCATACCCCAGCCGGTTATATGTGCATACGGCATTGGTGCCTCCAAAACCGTCCTGCCGTGAAATGGCAGGGCGGGTCATTCACGTTATTCCGGGTAGCGGCTGAGGATCAGCGTCGCGTTGTGCCCGCCGAACCCAAAGGAGTTCGACATGATATGGTCCGGATGTGCCGGGCGGGGCTGATTGGGAACATAATCCAGGTCACATTCCGGGTCCGGGACTTCGTAGTTGATGGTAGCCGGCAGGATGTGATGCCTGAGGACCTGGGCACAGACCACCGCCTCCACTGAACCTGAGGCGCCCAGCAGGTGCCCGGTCATGGATTTGGTGGAGGAGATGGGGATACTATAAGCCCGCTCGCCGAAGACGGTCTTGATCGCAGCCGTCTCGCTCTTGTCGTTGAGGGGCGTGGAAGTGCCGTGAGCATTAATATAACCAATGGCCTCACGCGGCAGTCCGGAATCCTGGAGCGCAAGGCTCATGGAAATCGCCGCCCCCGCGCCGTTCTCGGCTGGAGCTGAGATGTGATGAGCATCATCCGAGGTGCCATAACCGGCGAACTCACACAGGATAGCTGCACCGCGACCCAGCGCGGATTCCAGGGACTCAAGCACGACCACGCCAGCGCCCTCACCCATCAGAAAGCCATCCCGCAGCCGGTCGAAGGGACGCGAGGCCTTCTCGGGGGCTTCATTACGGGTGGAAAGGGCAGTCATTACGTTCATACCCGCCATGGCAAGCGAAGTGATGGCGGCCTCGGCTCCCCCGGCGACCATCACATCTGCGGCGCCGCGACGTATGATCTCGCTGGCCTCACCGATCGTATTTGTGCCGGTGGCGCAGGCCGTGGTAATCGCCATGTTGGGTCCGCGCGCCCCGATACGGATGGCAATGGAACCCGCCGCTCCATCCGCGATCATCATGGGTATGAGGAAGGGGCTGACGCGTTCGGGACCACGCTCACGCAGGACCTCGGCTTGATCCAGCAGCGTGCCGATCCCACCGATGCCGGTGCCAATGATGATCCCCACCCGGTCGCGGTTGGATTCATTGATGACCAGCCCGGCCTGTGCAAGCGCCTCCAGGGTGGCGGCCATGGCAAGCTGGGTAAAGCGGTCCATTTTGCGGGCTTCGCGATTTCCGAACAGGGCAACACCGTCGAATCCCTTGACCTCGGCAGCAAAACGGGTCTTATGGCGGCTGGCATCGAACTGGGAAATGGGCGCAGCGCCGGATTTACCGGCCAGCAGCGCCTCCCAGGTATCTGTAACGTTATTTCCCACCGGGCTTACGCACCCCAGCCCGGTGATCACCACGCGTTTTCGCATGCAGGTCTCCTTATTAAAACTCTCGGACAAGAAGCCTCTTGTCCGAACGGTTCTCGGGATTTATAACACAGGGCCGCTTAAAGCGATACGGCGGTCTTTTTTTTTTACCGCATCCAACGGAAGATTCCGGTGAACAGAGGTGTGGTTCAGGGATGCAGCAATTTCCAGATCTGTTGGATATGCAGGCGGTCATGGGTGGCCATGAAGCCGACCATTTCCAGAAGAGTCGTTGGGCCAAAGATGGAATGGCGCGCTTTGCGATCCCAATCTTCAGCCGTCAAGCTTCTCAGGGTCGCCAGGGTTTCCAAGCGGGCGGAGAGAAAATCGCAGAAAGCGGTATTTCCATCCTGGTGAATATAACCTCGCTCCTGTGACCGTTCAGCAATGCTTTGTCCGGCGATAAAAGGGTCGGTCACATGCATCAAACGCTCCAAGCGGGGCTGGTTGATCTCGCGCTCGCTATCGCGCAGGTGGCACAAGATCTCAACCAGGGCCCACTCATTGGAGGCAGGAATCTCCCCCCACTTTTCGGGGGGAAGCTCGCGTACCAGCGAGGAGATGGATGCGGGCGCGGCAGTGATCAACGCCAGGATGGATTCGGGGGTCTTGAACCGGGGCTCCAGGCTCTTAAGGTCCACCTGCTCCAACCAGGTCTTCAGGTCCGCAAGCGAACCGCGAGCCGTGGGGTGAACCTCCATGCCGTTCGGTGAACGCGGATCGATCCAAAATGTCGCCAGCCCAAGATGCCAGGCAGGCAAGAGGTCCCGTTCGGGGTCATTCCCCACCATGAGGACCGGGCCATCCGGCCAACCCAGGCGGCCCATCACCTCGGCGTAGTAGGCGGGGTGTGACTTGGTGAAATGAAAGGTCTCGTAAGATGAGACCAATTCAAAGGGAAAAGACTCCGGCCCCAGGCTTGCGAAGCGCAGGCGGTGCCGGGTCGCTTTCTGAGGAAAGAAAGGATCGGTAGCTATCGCAATACGGAAGCCCTGCTGAAAAGCCCAGGAAACCAACTCGACCGCCTTGGGACGCGGCGAGGTGAGGGCTCCGAGCGATGGAAATACATTGTCGTAGAAGTCCTCGATGACGGGCTGGAGGCGGGAGCGATCCACTCCCAGGGCGGGGAAGAATCTGCGATCAAACACCTCACGCAGGGTATGCGCGGGGTCTTCGCTGGCCATCATGTCACGGGTCCCGGCCACCAGGGCAGGCAGCATGACCTCTGAGGACACCAAAGCGGACATGTGGCCGGCAAGCGCCTGGAAGTACGCAGGGACAAAGGCATACAGGTTGGTATCCAGCAGGGTGTCATCGAGGTCCAGCAGCAGCGTCAACATGATTATTCTTTGACTTCAAAATGGAACGGAAGGGTATGGCATTCTCCGCAGCCGATCTGCGGCTCGGCTACGTCACGCCGGGTCTTCTGACAATAGGCCTTGATCTGTACACGCCGTCGAAAGAATGTCAGGGGCGGCCGCGTGATCGAGGGCCAGAGCTGAAGGAATTCGCAGGCGTTGGCGCGTTGGATCGCTGGAACCGGGCAGGTGCTGCACAGGTCCGGGCTCCAGCGCAGGTTATGAGCCTTTAGAAGGCGGCACTCCTCAACACTGCGGCCGCGATAATAGTCGCCGTAAAAATACTTGCATTCCTTGCCAGCCGGGGTACGCATAAATGATGGGCTCTCCTTGCATGGGAAAGCGACGCGGCGGATCTGATGGTGATTAGACGCGGGTGACGTATTCGCCGGTACGGGTATCCACGCGAATTGTGTCGCCCACCTTGACGAACTGCGGGCACTGGACTTCCAGGCCGGTGGAGGTACGGACCTTTTTAGTTACACCAGTGGCGGTATCACCGCGGATGGCCATTTCGGCATCAACGACCTCCAGGTCCACCGAGGTCGGCAGTTCAATATCGAGAGGCTCGCCTTTGTAGAACGTCAGCTTGACCTCCATGCCATCCTTTAGATAGAGGGCATCCTCGCCGAGCATCTCCTTCTTAATGGCGGGCTGTTCGAAGGTTTCGTTATCCATAAAATAAAAGAAATCGCCATCGCTGTAAAGGTAGGAGACATTATGAAAGTCGAGGCGCACATCCTGTACGGACTGACCCGAGGAAAAAGTACGCTCAATATTGGCGCCAGTTACGAGATTGCGCGCCTTTACGCGAATACTGGCGTTTCCCCGCCCGGTCTTATTATGGCTGTAATCAAGGACCTTGTAGAGTGTCCCATCCAGTTCAAAGGTCACACCTTTGCGAAGCTCATTTACGTCGATCATGTTCATTCCTCACTTGTGAAATTGCAAACGGGCGGATTATAGCCCATGCGCCTGAGGGCTGGCAAGCCTGCGAAAAAAAGCGTCAGTGTCCCTCGGAACCTCCAGCCAACATCTGAACGGCATGCTCCAAAACCGGCAGAACCACTTCCAGATTCTCGACTGCGCCTTTGGGGCTGCCAGGCAGGTTGATGATGAGCACGTTCCCGCGCAAGCCAACCACGGCGCGCGAAAGCATGGCGTGGGGGGTGATCTTAAGGCTGGCGAGGCGCATCGCTTCGGCGAGACCCGGAGCCTCCCGTTCGATCACATCGCGAGTGGCCTCGGGGGTCACGTCGCGCGGGCCAAAGCCGGTTCCGCCAGTGACAAGGAGGACATCCATCCTCCCTGTGGCGGCCCACTCCTGCATTCTTAATGCAAGCAGAGGGCGGTCATCCGGCAGAATGGACTGCTCCACCACGATTCCTCCCCAGGCCAGAACCCGGGCTGCCAGTGCAGGTCCGGAGGCATCTGGACGCTCGCCGCGCGCAGAGCGATCGGAGGCAGTGAGGATGCCAAAACGCAAGGGCATCAGGCCAGCTCTTTGCTGAAGATATGAAGTTGGGTCATCTCGCTCCAGCCGCGTTTTGCATAGAACCGGGCACCTTCATCGTTTCCGTCCCGCACAAGCAGGTAGCATTTTAAGCAGCCTTTTTCGCGCAGACGGTGTTCCACTTCATCCATCAACCTGGAGGCAAGACCCTGTTGGCGATATTCGGACCTGACCGCGAGGTGATAGATCAAGCCGCGGCGGCCATCGAAACCGCCGATGACCGTGCCCACAACACCCCTGCCGGCCTCTGCCAGAAGGAAGAGGTCTGGGTCACGGGCAAGCTTCTTTTCGATCTCAAACAGAGAATCGGAGCGGCCCAGGTGAACGCCTTTTTCCATATCTTCCCAGAGGGCGCGTACAGCCGGGTAATCTTCAGGATAACGAAAGGTGCGGATCGAGAATTCCGAGGTCACAAGGGTTTGATCACTCTTTTGAGGGTGGCCACCAGATCCTGAGGCATAAAAGGCTTGAGCAGGAACTCGGTCGCCCCGCGGCGCAAACATTCGTCGCGGAGATTCATACCGGATGTCATCACCACGTTGACACGGCTGATATGTGGATCGCTGCGGATCGCATCCAGGATCTCCAGGCCATCCTGCCGAAAAAGATGGACGTCCATCAACAGGACATCAGGGTTCTCCCGATGGACGGCGCGCGGTACATCGTCATCAGCATCCAAAGCAATAACGCCAAAACCCTCCATTTTTAGGAGGGTTTTAAGCAGCGAAACCATGGTGAAATCATCTTCAGCCAGAAGCACTTTTGGCATTTTGCTTTGCTTTCGTTCCGACTTTCGGCTTGCCTGCTTTCACCTTGGCAGCTGTTGGAGCCGATTTCCCATTGGAAGCCTCGGAACGGGAATTTTTTCCAGTTTTGGCCTTTGCAGGCTCAAGGGCAGCTTTCATAACATCGTCAACACTGTCCACAAGGATGAACTTCATATCCTTGCGGATCTCCTCGGAGACATCATCCAGATCGGGGCCGTTGCGGCGGGGGAGGATCACAGTATTCAGGCCATTGCGATGCGCCGCCAGCACTTTTTCCTTTACGCCGCCGATCGGCAGCACCTGGCCCCGCAGGGTGATCTCACCGGTCATACCCAGGCGCGGCTTGACCTTGCGGCCAGAGATGAGCGAGACCAGGGAGGTCGCCATGGTCACACCGGCAGAGGGGCCATCCTTGGGGGTGGCACCAGCGGGTATATGCATGTGGATATCATTTTTATCGAAGAATTCCTGGCTCAAACCAAGCTTGCCGGCGCGGGAACGCACGAAGGAAAGAGCCGCGCGAGCGGATTCCTGCATGACATTGCCCACCGAACCAGTCACCTGGAAACCGCGGCCACCGGGCATATTGGTGGCCTCAATGAAGAGGATATCGCCTCCAAAGGGAGTCCAGGCCAGGCCGGGCACCACGCCGGGGATGGAGGTGCGCCGGTTGACCTCCTCAGGCCCCAGGAAGATGGGATGATCGAGGAACTCCTCCACCTGTTTGGGGGCGATCCTGAACTTCCTGCCCTTGCCCTCCGCGATCCGGGTGCCGGCTTTTCGGCAAACCGCACCGATCTTGCGTTCCAGATTGCGGACGCCGGCTTCACGGGTGTACTCGCGGATGATCTTGTGTAAAGCCTTGGGAGTGAAGGTCACCTCATTGTGGTGGAGGCCGTTCTCACGGATCTGGCGGGGGATCAGATAGCCCTCAGCGATGGATACCTTTTCGCTCTCGGTGTAGCCGGAGAGGAAGATGATCTCCATGCGGTCACGCAGCGGCCCGGGGATGGTTTCCAGCGTATTGGCGGTGGTGATGAAAAACACCTGGGAAAGGTCAAAAGGCACCTCCAGATAGTTATCCCGGAACTCCAGGTTCTGCTCCGGGTCGAGGACCTCAAGCAGAGCCGAGGAGGGATCGCCATGAAAATCCCAGGTGAGCTTGTCGATCTCGTCCAGCATATAGACGGGATTGCGGGTTTCCACCCGCCGCAAAGCCTGGAGGATGCGCCCGGGCATGGCGCCGATATAAGTGCGACGATGACCGCGGATCTCAGCCTCGTCGCGAACGCCGCCCAGGGAAACGCGCGTGAACTTTCGCCCCATGGCACGTGCAATGGATTGGCCCAGGGAGGTCTTGCCCACGCCCGGAGGGCCTACGAAGCAAAGGATCACGCCTTCGCGATCTCGGCGGATGACATCATCGGAAGGCTCCTTGATCTCGTCCTTGCGGTCAAGGCGAAGCTTGCGGATCGCAAGGAATTCAAGGATTCTCTCCTTCACATCCTCCAGCCCGAAGTGGTCTTTGTCCAGGATGGTACGGGCGTGAGCGATGTCCAGGTTATCCTCGGTAAACTTGGACCAGGGCAGATCTGTGAGCCAGTCCAGATAGGTGCGGATGACGCTGTATTCGGCGGCACCGGGGGGCAGCCGGGAAAGGCGGTCGAGCTCACGGCGGGCCTGTTTATCGGCTTCGGGAGGCATTTTGGCCGCGTCGATCTTGCGCCCATATTCCTCGGCTTCCACTGCCTGCTCATCCTTCTCTCCCAATTCCTTCTGGATGGCCTTCATTTGTTCGCGCAGGAAATAATCGCGTTGGACCTTTTCGATCTCGCCGCGAGCCTCGTTCTGGATCTTCTGACCCAGAGAAAGGACCTCGGCCTCCCGCACCAGAAGCCCGGTCAATTTCTTGAGCTTGTCGGTGACCGAATCAAGCTCCAGAACCTCCTGGGCATCCTTTAATTCAATGCGCTGAAAGTTTGCGATGGTATAAGCGGTTTGGAGAGGATCTTCCACGGAGGTGATCGAGGAGGCCAATTCCTCAGGGAAGGAGGGGATCATCTGAGTGATCTGCGCGAACTGATCGCGGGCATTGCGCGCCAGCGCATCGACCTCCAGGCCTTCCTCAAGCGTTTCAGGAGCAAGCTGGATATGGGCCTTGAGATAGGGCTCTTCGGTCACAAATTCGCCGAGGCGAAAGCGATGCATCCCCTGGACAAGCAGGCGGACTGTGCCATCCGGAGCGCGCAGGAGACGGTGGACAGTAGCGATGGTCCCTATCCGATAGAGATCCTTGGGGCCGGGAGTCTCCAGTTCGGGGTTGATGGCGGCGACCAGGCCGACGAGTTTATCACCACCAACCACGTCGTCCACAAGCTTGATCGAACGGGGCTGACCAACGGTGAGTGGTACAGCAGTATCCGGATAGACCACAATACCGCGCAAGGGCAGGATAGGCAGCACGTCCGGGTATTTGGGGGCCTCCTCGGGACCGCCTTCCGGATCAGGACCGCCTTCTTTTTTGGGGAACTGGGAGAACATGGCAGGGGTCAACATCGCCAGCAGCTCATCATCGGATTCGCCGAGCCATTGGTAGAGGTCATTGAGGCTGGAGCGCCA
>CAYMQX010000062.1:604-11195 GCA_964392495.1 uncultured Anaerolineaceae bacterium | reverse complement strand
ATTACTTATCCATCGCAGGAAGCTTCACCGATATCTTCCGAAATTATACATTACAATTTCTTGACAAACGTTTTGGATTATGCTAATGTTTATTCATCAACATAGACGTGTTTCGGGTGGCGGCTGACACTGTTTATGGATATATTTTTTGCTGAAAAAGTGAAACGTTTCACTTCCTGGCTTTTTCCACCGCCAACCCCGGCGCTTCCCATGCCGCGGAAAACGGCATCGTCAGCGTTCAGGCTCTGCTCAACGAAAAGCTCGATCCGCTGTTCGGGGCCACGGTCCACTCCACCGAGGAGGCCATCCTCAATGCGCTGGTCGCCGCCGAGACCATGACCGGCCGCGATGGGCTGATCGTGCAGGCGCTCCCGCACGCGGCCCTGCAGGAGGTGCTTCGGTCGTATAATCGGCTTGCTGCCCCTGCCTGAGATTTCCTCCGTTCATCCACGCTCACATTACAACCGTCTCACCGCTCGAACGTATAAACCATTGAGACCAATCCAGGGAGTCCCTATGCCCCCCATCCTTGAAGTCCGTGAGCTGTGCAAAAAATACGGCGATTTTTCCGCTGTGAAGAACGTCTCCTTCAACATCGAAGAAGGCGAGATCTTCAGCCTGCTGGGGCCAAATGGCGCAGGCAAGACCACCACCATCTCCATGCTCTCCACCCTCTACACACCCAGCTCGGGCGAGGCCGTCGTCGCCGGGCATTCCGTCACGCGTGAACCCATGGCTGTGCGCCGCGCCATCGGCGTGGTCCCCCAGGAACTGGCGCTCTACGAAGATCTGACCGCCCGCGAGAACCTCGTTTTCTGGGGCCAGATGTACGGCCTCGGCGGCAGGGAACTGGAGGCCCGCACAACCGAGGTGCTGGAGCAGATCGGCCTGACCGACAAGGCCAAAAACCGCCTGCGCACCTATTCCGGCGGCATGAAGCGCCGCGTCAATATCGGCGTGGGTCTGCTTCACAAGCCCCGCCTGCTTTTCATGGATGAGCCCACCGTTGGCATCGACCCCCAGTCCCGCCGTGCCATCCTCGACACGGTCAAGGACCTCAACCGCCAGGGCATGACGGTCCTGTACACCACGCATTATATGGAAGAGGCCCAGGAGCTTTCGGACCGGGTCGGCATCCTCGACCACGGCGAGTTGATCGCCCTGGGAACCCAGAAGGAGCTGACGCAAAAGGTGGGCGAGGCCGAGACTCTCATCCTGCACATAGGCGAGAACGACGACGCCGAGGCTCTTGCAAAGTCCATCGCTTCAGTCCCGGGCATTCGCTCCGCCGAGGCCAGCGACCATGAGGTCACGATCGTCTGCCCGGAGGCCGAGGAAGTCCTGGCCGGAGTGGTGACAAAAGCCAACGAGGCCCGTTTCAAGATCCGCTCCATCGACATCCGCGAGCCCAACCTCGAAGCGGTCTTCCTGCACCTGACCGGCCGCGCCCTGAGGGACTGACCGATGTTAAAGACCCTCATGATCGGTCTCAAGGACCTGAAGCTGATCTTCCGCGATCGGGCGGCGCTGCTGCTCATGCTGGCCGCGCCTTTTGCCCTCATCCTGGGATTGGGCCTCGTGACCGGCCGCTTAAGCCGCGGCCCGGGGAACGGCCTGGTCGATATCCCTGTGGCGGTGGTGAACCTGGACAAGGCCCAGCTCGGAGAGGCGCTGGAGGACCTGCTGCATTCCCCGGACCTGGCCGGACTGCTGGAACCGCAAAGCCTGGAGGATGCACAGACGGCCCGCCGACTGGTGGAGCAGGATCGGGTGGCCGCGGCCGTCATCATCCCGGCGGGCTTCACCCGTTCGGTCATCCCCGATCCCGGAGAGTTCACCGACCTCTCGGCCCCGGCGGCGGAGCCCGTCAAGATCGAGGTCTATGCCAACCCCGGCCGTTCCACCGGGGCGGGAATCGTTCAAACGATCGTGGAGGAGTTCCTCAGCCGCGTGGAGGCGGGCCGCACCGCCGGCCTGACCGCCATCCTGCAATTGCTCAACAGCGGGCGGATAGACCCCACCGGCGCAGAGGCCGCCGGAGAGACCCTCCGGCAGAGGCTGGAGGCAGGGTCCTCCGGCACGACCGCAGCCATCCAGATCCGGTCCTCCACCCAGGGCCAGGCCGCCCGGGACTTCGACCCGCTGGCCTACATGGCGCCAGGCATGGCGCTCATGTTCCTGATGTTCACCGTCAGCTACGGCGGGCGGTCCTTCCTGGCGGAGAAGACGCAAGGGACCCTGCCGCGCCTGCTGATCTCGCCCACCGCCCCGGCGCAGATACTGGGAGGCAAGGTCTTCGGCGTCTTCCTGAGCGGCGCAGCCCAAATGCTCATCCTGCTGGGCGCATCCTTCATCTTCTTCCGGTTAAAGTGGGGCCAGCCGTTGGCTGTGCTGGTGCTGGTGCTGGCTGCGGTCTTTGCCGCCACCGGCTGGGGAATGCTGATCACCTCGATCTCGCGCAGCGCTGGTCAGGCCGCCAACCTGGGCACCGCCCTGATGCTGATCTTCGGAGTGCTCGGGGGAAGCCTGATCAGTCTGGATAATATGCCGTCCTTCATCCAGGCCCTCAGCCGCATCACGCCCAACGCCTGGGCATTGGACGGTTTTGTCACGCTGGCGCTCGGCGGGGGGCTGCCGGATATCCTCATGCCGGTCGGGGCCCTGCTCCTGCTGGGCGGCGTCCTGTTCGTGATCGCAGCGATCCTCTTCAGAAGAAACCCGGTGCAGCCATGAGAAAGCTCCTTGCCATCGGCTGGAAAGACGCCCTGCTCCGCTTTGCCACCGTCTGGGAACTGGCCTTCTTCATCATCCTCCCCCTGCTCTTTACCTACCTGGTGGCGGGCGGCACGCCCTCCGGCGAGGAGGATGAGCGCCTGCGCCTGGTGGTGGTGGACCAGGCGCACAACCAGCTCTCCGGGGAGATCCTGGCCGCGCTGGAAGCCTCCAGCGCTGTGCGCCCCGAAGTATTAAGCCTGGAGGAGGCTGAATCCCAATTCTCCTCCCGCCGCCTGGATGTGATGCTCATCCTTCCCGCGGACCTGAGCGTTGACGCCATCCGCGGCGGGACCGCCCATGTGGAACTGCGCCAGCAGCCCAACAGCCTCGACGCCCTGGTCGCCAGCCGCGCCATCCAGGCGGCCCTGCGCAGCGTGAGCGGAGCGGTCAGCGCCGCAGACACCGCCCTGAAGGAGGCCGAGGCACACGGGACCTTTGAATCCGAGGCCGGGCGCCAGGTCTACTTCCAACAGGCCCTCACGCTGGCCCAGCGTCTCGGTTCCGAGGCACCGGAACGCCTGAGTGTCATCGAAGGCTCCACACCCGACCCGGTGGCCTACGACCCGCGCGCCAATGCCTCCGCAGGACAGCTCATCACCTGGGTCTTTATCCCGCTGCTGGGCATCTCAGGCCTTTTCGCCTTTGAAAGGGTGAGCGGCACGCTGCGCCGCATCCTCACCACGCCCACCCAGCGTGCCACCTATCTCGCGGGGACCATCGCCGGGCAGGTGGTGATGGCGCTCTTCCAGATGGCGCTCCTGATCCTGTTCGGCATCTTCGTGATGAAGCTTCCCTGGGGCCGCCAGCCGCTGGCGCTCTTCCTCCTGATGACCGCCACAGCCCTGGCCGGGGCGGCTCTTGGCACAAGCATGGGGACCTTCATCAAAAGCGAAGCCCAGGCCAGTGGACTGAGCATCATGGCCGGGATGGTGATGGCGCTGCTGGGCGGCTGCTGGTATCCCCTGGAACTCTTCCCGAAGGCCGTACAGACGATCGTCAAGGTTCTGCCGACTACCTGGGCAATGCAAGGCATGATGGACCTGGCCCTGCGAGGGGGCGGCCTGACCGAAATCCGTCCCGAAGCCGGTGTGCTGCTGGGCTTTGCCCTGCTCTTCCTGTTCATTGGCATCCGGCGCTTTCGGCTTGAATGACCGGCCTCCCTGCAGATTGAAAATGCCCGGGCAAGCCCGGGCATTTCCACTTCCCCTCCGCAGCGGCCTCCCTATTCTGTCACCAGCATCGCCTTGGCGTACCTGCGGTGCAGGCGCCCAATGCCCCGCCCCAAGTGCAGGAAGCACGTCCAGAGCAGGAACCCGGCCAGCACCACCACCGGGAACGCCCAAAGCGGGAGATAATACTGGCGCTCCCCCCAGGTGATCACGCCCTGGTACAGGATGGACTGCAGGAAGGGCAGCATCATGAACCCGATCGAGAGACTGAAGAAGGTCACCACCAGCGTAAAGTACACGATCCCCAGGAACATCTGGATCAGCATATAGAGCATCGCCAGCCAGGTATGGCGGTCGGGCGGCAGGCTCTTCAGCCGCTCCAGCCACTTCATGCCCCGGTCCGAGAAGAGCGGGCGGCGGGGCATCCTTTCCCCCAGCAGCGCCTCCACCAGGCGTCCCTCCAGCAGCGCCAGCCCCCGCACCGAGAGCAGGAACAGGATCGCCAGCGGCAGCCCGAAGATAAAGAGCGACAGCGAGAGCGAAATCGAGAAGCCCGTCACCACCCAGGTGAAGAAGAAGGTCCCGGTCAGCAACGAGATCAGCATATAGAGCAGCGTGCCCCAGGTTGAGGGATCGTCATACACCCCAAAGAAGCGGCGCAGGGCCGAATCCCCTCCGCGCTTGCGGGCCATCCCGGGCGGCGTGCGGCGCTCGATCTCCGCGTAGGCCGCGGCGGTCTCCAACGGCGCACCGTAGTGCGCGATGGCCTCCTCCACCGCCCCGGCCTCCGTCATTTCGGGCCGCTTCGCGCGCAGTTCCGCCACCGCGCTGCGCAGATGCTCCTCCGCATCCGAGAGGGCGTCCTGGACCGTGGCCGCATCGCTGCCCTTCAGGGCTGCTCTCAATTCATGCAAATAACCATCGATCGTCTGCATCTCTATTCTCCTCGGTTGGCATGGTCCACAAAAAGGCGCATCTGATCCCAGATCCTGCGCCAGTCCGTCAGGATCTCGCGCCCCTCCGCCGTGATCTCGTAATAGCGCCGCGGCGGCCCGGAGACGGAGGGCTCCACATGGCTTTCCAACAGACCGCTGGCCTCCAGGGAGTGCAGCACGGGGTAGAGGGCGCCCTGCTTCATGAACGCTCCGTCGGGGCTGTAATCCTCCAGCAGCCGGGCGATCTGGTAGCCATACATGGGCTCCGGGTTGTGCTCCAGGACGCTCAGCAGCACCAGCGAGGCGATCCCGGCGTTCAGCTCCTTTTGGAATTTCCGTGTAAGTTGGGTCGAATCGACCATGCGGGCTCCTTCCGGCTGGCTGGGATGATTACTATTATTAACTTAATAATATCATTAAGTTATGAACGTGTCAAGACACAACCTACTTTTCCCCCTACCGGTTCCCGTACTCCCTCTCCGGCAGCGCCTGGAGATAGACCCATACCGCCTTCATCTCCAGGTTGTCCATGTAGCGATAGGATTTCCACGGCATATACTCCGCGCGCAGCGCCCTTCCATCGGGAGTCCTGCCGGTGCGCAGCGCCGCCGCAAAGGCCTCTTCGCTCCAGCGCGGCAGCGCCGAGCCGGGACCCATCGTCAGGTTGAGCGCCGGCGGCCAACTGGACGGGAATCCCGGGATGCTCCCGCCCGACATCCCCAACCCATGGCAGACCTTGCAGGAATAGGTGAGATATTCGCCATACTGCGCCGTGACCGCCCTCTCCGGCGCGACCGGCCGCGCCTCTCCATGCGGGATCAGTTCGGAAGGGATGAACGTGATCCCTTTAACATAGGTCATCACCAGCCGCCCTGTAAGCGAGAGCGAGCTGGCCGGCAGCACGTTATCCGCAGGCGGGGCGTTCCGGATGTAGGCGATCAGTGCGCCCAGGTCCTCATCGCTTAAAAAGTAGAACTCCGTGGAAGGCATGAACAGCAGGGGGGTGTTATCGGGCCTGATCCCGTGGCGGATGGCGCGCGCCCACTTTCGTTCATCGTATTGCCCCGCCACGCCGCCCTGCCCGGGAGTCAGGTTGGAGGCGATCACGCGCCCGATGGCCGGGTCCTCCAGGTAGACATGCCCTTCCATCTCGGGAGTCTGCCCGGCGGGAAGCTGCATGTGGGTCGCTTCGCCGCCCGGCACCTCCACGTAGCCCCAGGCGCTGTGACAGGCCTGGCAGCCGCGGAACTGGAAGATGTGCCTGCCGCGCTGAATGGAGGCTTCATCCGCAGGGACGGGGACACTCTCTTCCGGGGGCTCATAGACGCGCTGGAGGCGTCCCTGGCTGGAAAACCAGGCATTAACGACCACGGCCGCGAGCAGTAAGAACATGCCCGCGGCCGATATGCCGGACCATTTAAAGAGCTTTTTCATACAGCCCGCCCCACAACAAAAAAACAAAGATCTGCCTGCCCGGCAGGCTGACTGCTCAGGCCGGACAGACCTTCAGAGTATCAGCTTTGTTACTGAGTGTCCTGGATCTCCGCGGCGCGCAGTGTGTTCTTCATCAGCATGGCGATGGTCATGGGGCCCACCCCGCCGGGAACCGGCGTAATGCAGCCCGCCACTTCCTTCGCCTCGTTGAAGTTCACATCGCCCACCAGCTTCTGCTTCGGTTTGCCGGTCTTCTCGCTGATGGCGGGCGTGCCGTCCGGGTTGAGTACCGGGACGCCGTTGATGCCCACATCGATGACCGCCGCGCCCGGCTTGATCCAGTCGCCGCGCACGAACTCGGTCTTGCCGATGGCCGCGATCAGGATGTCGGCGGAGCGCACCACCGAGGCGATGTCCTTCGTGCGCGAATGGCAGACCGTCACGGTGGCGTTCTTTCCGATCAGCAGCAGCGCGGCGGGCATCCCTACGATGTTCGAGCGCCCCAACACCACCGCGTTGGCTCCCTCGATCTTGACGCCCATCTTCTCCAGCAGGTAGATGCAGCCGTAGGGCGTGCAGGGGACGAACAGCGGTTCGCGACCCTTCTGCGCCAGCCGCCCGATGTTGATGGGTGAGAACCCGTCCACGTCCTTCTCGATGCTGATGAGCTGCAGGATGCGCTCCTCGTTGAGGTGCGAGGGCAGGGGCAGCTGCACCAGAATGCCGTTGACCTTTTTGCTGCGGTTGAGCTTCTTGATGAGCTTCTCCAGTTCCTCCTGGCTGGTATCCGCCGGAAGGATCTGGCTGATGGAACCCATGCCCAGCTCGGCACAGGCCTTCTGCTTGGAGGCCACGTACGCGGCCGAGTCCACCCGGTCGCCCACCAGCACGGTGGCCAGCGTCGGCTGGGATTTGCCCGCCGCGCGCCGCGCCGCCACAGCCGCGGCCACGTCCTCACGCACCTGCTGCGCGATGGCTTTGCCGTCGATCAATTGAGCCGTCATGTAGTCCTCCTGAAATGTGATTCAGAAAGATTATACGTTCTCCCCCCACTTCCAATAAGTGACAGTTATCACGAATTCCGGATTATTCCCCGCAGTCCCTCCGGGGTCGCCTCCACCAGGCTCACTTCGTCGATCTCGTTCCAGCGCGGTGTGGAGGAAAACGCGCCCACCCGCAGGTAGTTCCCCGTCAGGCCTTCCATCTTCCAGCCGTACTCTCCCAGTTCCGAGACCGATTCCCACAGGACCTGCAGCCGCTCCCCCACGAACCTCCGCCGGTAGCCTCCCGCGGATTCCTCCAGGGCACTGTGCAGCCGGTGGTTGCGTTCCTTGCGGAGCGCCATCGGCACCTGCGCCGGCAGACGCGCCGCCCCGGTTCCGGGGCGCGCGGAATAGGTAAAGACATGTCCTCCAGCGAAGTCCATCTCCTGCACGAACGCCAGCGATTCGGCGAACTCGGCCTCCGTCTCGCCCGGGAATCCGGCGATGATATCCGTGGTGATGGCCGGGTCGGAGATGGCCTGACGGGCGGCCTGCACCAGCCGCCGGAAGGACTCGGGCGAAGTCTTGCGCGCCATGCGCCTCAGCGTTTGGGCGCTGCCGCTCTGCAGCGGCAGGTGCAGGTGCGGCATCATGCGCGGGCTCTCCCACAGGCGGAAGAACCCCTCGTCCAGGTCCCAGGGCTCCAGCGAGGACAGGCGCAGGCGCTGCACCTCCGTCTCGTTCAGCACCGCCGTGACCAAGTCGCGCAGGTGCAGGCCCAGTTCCTGCCCCCACGAACCAAGGTGTACGCCTGTGAGCACTGCCTCCCGCGATCCGCCCTTCAACGCCAGGCGGATATCTTCGATCACCCCGCTTATCGGGCGCGAGCGTCCCTCGCCGCGCGCCAGCGTGGTGATGCAAAAGGTGCAGTGATTGTCGCAGCCATCCTGCACCTTGATAAAGGCCCGCGTGCGGCGGTGCAGACCCGGCAGGGGCAGGCGTTGCAGCGGCTCGGCGTCCATGCCCTCCGGCAGTTGGAGCAGTTCCCCCACCAGCCGGTCCTTGCGGGCATTGGGGATCACCCGCGCCACACCGGGCAGCGCCGCGGCCTTCTCCGGCTCCAGCGTGGCCCAACAGCCCGTGGCGATCACTTCCTTTGCGCCGCGGCGGCTCATCGTCCTCAGCCGGGCGCGCGAATCGGAGGCGGCCTCCCCGGTCACCGCACAGGTGTTGACGATCGCCAGGTCGGCCCCCTCCGGTGAGGCGGCGATCTCATGCCCCGCCTGCCGGAACCGTCGGGCCAGGTTTTCGATCTCAGCCTGGTTCAGGCGGCAGCCGATGGTATCGAGGTGGACCTTCATGAGCGCGCTTCATTCTAAGGTTGCAGGGCGATAAAGTCATCGAAGATGATATCCACCCCCGACTGGTCGAAGGCCCCCGCCAGCACGCCCACATCCCCGTGTGTCAGGCGCGTATCCTGGACCTGCGCCACCTGCTCGCCGTTGACGTACAGCGTCAGCGTGGACCCGGTGCAATCCGCCCGCAGGTGGTTGACGTTGGTGCCCTGATTAATGATCGGGTGGGCCAGCATCCCGGCCTGGCCGATCAGTTCCATGCGCCCATCCGGGGCCTGGCCGCCGGAGAATATGCCGATGCCGTAGTAGCCGTCATGTGTGATAAGGAAGAAATAGAACTGGTCCCCCGAGTACCGGCAGATCAAACCGACGCGGTTCTCGTCCGGCCCGCCCAGCTTGCCCTCGTCCACCTCCAGGCGCACATCGCCGAGGTCCTTCTGCGGAGTGGACCAAAAATTGACCTGTGCTTCCTTTACCATGATCCGGAATCCTCCGGCGTCATAGTCCATGACCCCCTCCGCCGCGGCCTGCCGCGTCCATCCGCTCAGATGGTCGGAAAAATCGTCCTTGAAGATCAGCCCTCCAGTGGAGGCAGGCGTTGGTGAGGCCCCCGGCACGGAGGGCAGTTTGACCGGGAGTTGGATGGGGAGGCTGGGAATTTGGCAGGCCAGGATGGAAAGTACAAGCCCCAGAGTCAGCAGCAGTGATGGAAGGCGGTTGCGCATGGGGCGGATTGTATCATCATCACGGGAACTGCTGCTCTTTGACCTGCGTTGCCAGCGCCGCGGTGGAACCATCCTGGTCGAACTGGATCGCCAGGTCCAGATGCTTCAGCGCCTCGGTCCGGCTGCCGGTCTGGAGATAGGCCAGCGCCAGGTGATAATGCGCCAGCGCCATCTCAGGCTGCTCTTCCAGCACCGCCAGCAGGGTCTGCTGGGCCAGGCGGGGTTCGCCCGCGCCCACCTGCATCCAGCCCAGCGTTTCACGGTTTTGCGGATCCTCGGGTGAAAGCTCCACGGCCTTCTGCGCCGCCGGGAGCCCCACCTCCAGGATGTGGATGTTGTAGTCCGCACAGAAGCGGGCCAGCGAACGCCAATAGGTGGGGTTCTGCGGATCCATCTGCGCGGCGCGCTCGTACTCGGCCAGCGCCGTCACCAGATCGCCCAGCCGCGCCCGCGAGAGCCCGATCGCGACCGCCCAAGCGGGGTTCTCCGGCTCCAGCGCCGCGGCCGCTTCGAACTCCGTCAATGCCTTGCGTTCCTCTCCTCTGCGCTGCCAGTACAGGCCTCGCAGGCCGCGCACCACCAGGGAACCGGGAGCCAGAGAGAGGGCCCGCTGCATATCCGCCTCGGCCTCCGGCCCCAGGCCGCGCTGCCAGAGCGCCTCGCCCAGCCAGGCCCAGGCCTCTCCGTTCCCGGAGTCCGCCTCCACCGCCTGCTCGAAGGCGTCCCGCGCCAAGCCCCACTCATTGACCAGGCCCAGTGAACGTCCCACCATGATGTACTGCCCGGCATCCGTGGGCTGCAATTCGGCCAGCACCAACCCCGAGCGCAGGCTGTCGAAGACCGGGCGGTAATCCTCGTTCAGGTGGGAGGCCAGTTCCAGGTGCGTCAAGGCCAGGTCGATATTGAGCAGCGAAAGCAGCAGGCCCATGCGGTAATGTGCGGCGGCGTTCTCCGGCTCGAACAGCAGCAGATTCCGCAGGGCGGCCCGCTCCCCCACACGGTTCCTCTGCATGCGGTACACCTCCACCAGCCCGGCATAGGCCTCGGGGGAGGCGCCCAGCTTCAGCGCCGCTTCATAGGCCAGACGCGCCGCATCCAGGCTCCCGGTCTGCAAGTGCGCCTGCGCCAGGGCAATATTCCCTGCCTGCGAGAGCTTCGGGCTGCGCTCCAGCAGGGAAAGAGCCTGCTTCGGCTCCCCCGCCCTCAGCCACTCGA
>CAYMQX010000062.1:0-594 GCA_964392495.1 uncultured Anaerolineaceae bacterium | reverse complement strand
GCCAGGGCCTCGATGCCGGCTTCCTCCCACAATCCCGTCTGCCAGGGCAGGCGCCCGGCTGCCCGCTGAAGGTGCCGCGCCGCGGGGGCATGCTGCTCCCGCGTGCGGTCACTCCTCCCGCGGGCGACCTCCACCCACCCGGAGATCAGGATGGGAGCCAGCACCAGGAGCGCCGCGCCCGCCAGGATCAAAATGGCGCGCCCAGCGTTGGAATTCCGTTGCATATTCGTATTATATACCGTCATAAATCCACAGAATCTTAAGACACGCATTATAATCGTCAAACATGGACGCCCTGTTGAACCAGGTTTTTTCGTTCCTGACCGGCCAGCCGGGGAATGTGTTCTACCATTATGCGTTGGTGCTTTCCATCGCCATCGCCCTGTACGCTGCCTTCAACAACTGGCGCTCCAGCGAATTCCCTCAAACGAAGCGCACCATGCTGGGGCTGGCGCTGCTCCTGCTGGCCCAGTTCCTGATGTTCGCCTTCAGCGCCCTGGGTTGGGAGGGCTTGATCAACCCCAGCGCCAGCCTGCCGCCCCTCGACCGCGCCTTCACCCTCTTCAGCATCGTCATCATCGTCTGGCTGTGGGC
>CAYMQX010000061.1:5560-11316 GCA_964392495.1 uncultured Anaerolineaceae bacterium | reverse complement strand
CGCAGGCCGTTCCACACTGATAACCATAACACCAACCATATCAGGACGGTTACACGGACTGGCGGCCGGGCTTTCACGGGTTGAATTCCATTAAAGCCTTGCCGCCGTAGTGTTCCAGGACCGGGCCGACCACGAATTGGCCCTTGTAGGGGACAGCCTCCAGGATCTCGGGGTTGGCGAAGATGTAGTCCATGCCTATCTTTTCCAGATAGCTGGTTCCCTGCTTGTTTTTCAACGCATCGAAATACCCCGGGCTGTTGATTAGTCCGTCCATATTGACGATCGTACGATCCTTTATATAGTATCCGACATTGCCTCCGCCTGTCATGCCGATCACTGAGCCGGGAGGTGTGTTCTCTTCCAGAAATCGTACGCTGTCCATGTAGGGATCGCCGGGGAGGTGGGCGCCGTATGGCATTCGTTGAATGATGGCAGTGCTGAAGCTCCAGCCCATCCACAGGAAGAACAGCCCTGCGGCCGCGCTGAGGGCGGCCTTTCCAATCGGGTAACGCTGCACTGGACGGATGATTACCCACAAAGCCAGACCCAGGGCCAGGGTCAGAAAGATCGGCTGGGTGATCCAGTACCATTCCTTCATGGCCGAATAGCCGGTGGCATTGTACGAGAGAACCTGTATGACCGAGGCCGTCAGCAGCAGTGGCAGCCCTGCAAGTACGGATGCGTGCAGAGATTTGCGCCGGTTCAGAAGCAGGATCAGCAGCCAGGCAGCGCCCGCCAGGAGCAGTAACACAAGGTATGTCTCGTCGTTTCGGTAGAACCCACGCCACTCTGCGATCCGCAGGCTGAGCCTTTCCAACCATCCGGTGAGCGGGTTCCAGGCATTGAAGTCCGGGCCCGACTCCAGGCCCCAGAAGGCGAGGGGATTGCGTGCCGCCCCACCGTAGGCCCGTGAGCCAGGTTCACCCCACCAGCGCTTGATCTGCCCGCTGACGGGCATGGCCGCGCCGATGACAAGCTTGTTGAACAGCATGTAAATGCCAAGCGGCAAAAGGAGCGTGCAGTAGTAGACCGCCCCTTCCCTGAGCCAGCCTGCCACATGGAGCTTGAATAGCTCCAAAGGAGGCGGAGAGTCTGTAGCCGGTTTTTGTGCGAAGAGCCTCCACAGCCCACGGAGCGCCAGCACCCCTGCCAGGTTGATGATCCAGTCGTACAGCAGGGTGATGCGCGGGAAACCGTCCAGCAGAGGGGCAGCGGATAGCAGGATCGCAGCTGTAAGCAGTGAGCTTCCGCTGACCGCCAGCAGGATAGATCTCAGCATCACCCAAAGCGGGCGTTTCGTGATCGGTTGATAAAGCCCCAGAAGGTAATAAAGCGGTAGCTTGGTTGCCAGGGAAGCTGCGATGAAAACCATACTAGCTTGCGCATAGTCATAGTATCCCCGAACTCCCACTCGCAGGATCATACCGGCAAAAACCGAAATCACTGCAAGCAGCATATCGAGCGGAAGAAGTACCCGCATCGGCGTCCCGCGCAGGATGATCCAGAGGCCCGCCAGAGCTGCCAGAAAGACAAGATCCAGGCGGCTGAACATCGCCAGCGCCCCCAACCCTGCCATCCCGAGGATCGTTCCCAGGGTGGTGGAGGACGAACGCCAGACCTTTTCGAATCGATACAGCCTGTACAGCAGCATTGCCACTGCCAGGGAGGCCAGGCCGGTTTCCAGCCCGTATTCGTACATCACATTATGGATTGAAAGATCGAAGGCCCACCATACAGCCGCACCGATCCCGATCACGGGTGCGATCGCGCTCCCGGCTATCCGGTAGAGCAGCACCGCTGTGGCTGCGCTCAGTGCGCCCTGGACAAGCAGGAGGATGCGTAGAGGCAGGATCAGATCGAAGCGTGCCAGCGCAAAGATCGGAATGTTGATGAGCATCCACAAAGGATGATACCCGTTGGTCGGGTTGATCCCATCGAAGGTGATGCCGCGGCCCTCGGTGATATTCTGTGCCACTTTGAAGTAATAGTAGGCGTCATCTCGCGTAAACCAATTGGCTGGGAAGTTGTAGGCATCCGATCCGGCTGCATACAGGTGGACAGCCATTACACTGATGACCAGGAGAATCTCGAACCCATGTTTCCTAAGAAATCTGTTCTGCAACGCAGGCTCCAGGTTTCTCAGATCGCCAGTGTGATCTTGCCGAACTGCTTACCGCGCTCCAGGCGCTCTTGCGCAGCTGCGGCCTCTTCCAGGCGATAGGTCCGGTCGATGACCGGACGCAAAACCCCGGATGTCACCAGGTCCATGACCTCATGGAACTCGGCCAGGGTGCTCATGGTGGAGCCAAGAATGCTCAGGTGTTTGGCGAAGTTGTAGCGGTTGTCGATCTCGACTTTCGGACCGCCGCTGTTCCCAACTGTGAGCAGCCTGCCGCCTTTTCCCAGGCAGCGCATGGAAAGCGGGAAGGTGGTGCCGACATTATCCACCACAACCTCAGCCCCGCGTTTTTCTGTTGCCAGGAAGACCGCCTTCGACCAGTCCGGCTCCCGTGTGCGGTCAATGAGCAGGTCTGCCCCCAGCAGCCTTGCCTGTTCCAGTTTCTCCTCGCTTGAGCCGATCACGATTACACGCGCCTCTTTGAATTTTGCGATCTGGATGCTGGCGGTGTTCACGCCGCCTCCCGCACCTACTACCACGACGGTCTCCCCCGCCTGAAGAGCCCCACGCCCGACCAGGGAGTGCCAGGCGGTCTGGTATACCAGTGCCGCGGCCGCCGCGATGTGAAGGTCGAAGCCCTCCGGTAGAACATGGAGTTGTCGCTGTGGCAGGGCGATGTATTCGGCATAAGTCCCGCGGACGGTTTCACCCAGCAGATGCCAGTTGCGGCAGAGATTGTCCCTGCCTTGGAGACAGAAATCGCATTTCCCGCAGCCCAGGTTTGCATTAATAACAACCGCTTGGCCTGGCTTCAAACCCTGGACCTGCTCTCCGAGGGCGGCAATCTCACCCGCTCCGTCGGCGCCGTTGATGTGAGGCAGTTCCAGCTTTAGCCCAGGCCACCCCCTGCGGACCATCACATCCACCCGGTTGAGCGCGGCCGCGCGCAGCCGCACCAGTACCTCCCCCGGTCCGGGCTGCGGTGTTGGAAAGTCGGTATATTCCAGGACTTCAGGTCCGCCGTACTCGCGGAATAAAACTGCCTTCATCTGGCCTCTTGTGCAACCCGGAGTCTGTGAGGTTTTACTTCTGCCCGAGTTCGCTTCGTGAGATTACCAGCCTTTGGATCTCGCTGGTGCCCTCATAGATCTCTGTGATCTTTGCGTCCCGGAAGTAACGCTCAATGGGGAGTTCCCGGCTGTAGCCCACCCCGCCGTGGATCTGCACCGCGGTATGCGCACAATACATGGCAGTCTCGGAGGCGAACAGCTTGGCCATCGAGGATTGCAGCGTGAATTTCTCGCCGGTCTTTTTGGAGCGTTCCTTGGCCATGGCGGCGTTATAAATCAGCAGCCGGGAGGCTTCCAGCCGGGTCTTCATATCCGCGATCTTAAAACCTGTCCCCTGGAACTCGCCGATGCTTTTCCCGAAAGCCTGTCGTTCGGAGGCATACTTGCGGGAGGCTTCGTATGCCGCCTCGGCGATCCCCAGCGCCTGGGTGCCGATCCCGATGCGCCCTACATCCAGCACGGTCATGGCGATCTTGAAGCCCTCGCCTTCCTCGCCCAGCCGGTTCTCCGCCGGGATACGGCAGTCCTCAAATATCAGCTCGCTTGTGGCTGAAGCGCGGATTCCAAGCTTGGGTTCCTTTTTGCCCCGGTTGAAGCCTGGCGTTCCGGCTTCCACCAGGAAGGCTGAGATGCCCTTCTGCTTTTTCTCGGGGTCGGTCACCATAAAGACCACTATGTATTCTGCCACCGGGCCGCTTGTGACCCAGGATTTACGCCCGTTCAGGATGTAGCTGTCGCCATCCCGCCGTGCGCGCGAGCGCATCGTTCCTGCATCTGAGCCGGATTGGGGCTCGGTGAGCGAGTAGGCGCCGACCACCTTTCCCGAGGCTACCGGCTTGAGGAACTTTTGCTTTTGTGCCTCTGTCCCGAATTTCAGGATACCGTGACAGTATAACGAATTGTTGACCGACATGATCACGCCGTGAGCGGCGTCTGCCCTGGAAATCTCCTCCAGTGCCAGCACATAGGACAGCGTATCCATTCCCGCGCCGCCATACTCCTCCGGGATCTCGATTCCCATGAACCCCATCTCTCCCATCTTGCGGATGGTGTCGATGGGGAACTCCCCGCTCTCGTCGAATTGCGCCGCGATCGGCTCGATCTCGCTCCTGGCGAAATCGCGCGCCGCGGCCTGGATCATCTTATGCTCCTCGGTCAATGGAAAAAGCACCGCATCGCCCATGATTCCTCCATGCACTCCTTTGGTGAATTCTGGGGCGATTATAACGCCTTGCTCTCCCGGCCTGCACCCCGCCTGTCGGAAAAGAAGGGGGCGGTACTGCTGACCGCCCCGCAATGTTCCCCGGAGGAAATCGTACGTTTACCCTGCACCGCTGGAGCCGCCTCCCGAGGCCCCGCCGCCGCCCGCTGCCCCTGCGCCAGCGCTGGAGTCACCGGCTGAGATGACTGCCAGAATGGCGGCAAAATCGCCCTGACTGCCTGCCGCAGCCTGGAACCACACAGGGAGAGGCAATCCGCCCAATTCCTGGAAATACTTCGCCCAGCGCGTGCCCAAGCCGAAGATCACGGCATAGGGCAGATAGCGTTCGAAGTAGTCGGCCCGCACGGCCGGTTCCCGCCCTTTGGTGACCTGTTTAAGATATTCCGCGAAACCTTTCCAGCGTGCGGCCTGTTCTTCTCCTGCGGGCGTCAGGGGGGAATAACCGCTCGAATAGATGAGCAGCGCGCAGCCAAGTATCACCGCTCCTGCTGACAACCCGGTAGTGGCGGCGAGCACAGCAGCCACCGGGGAATCTCCTGTGAGAGAACCGCTGTACCCACAGATGCTCGCGATGAGTGTCATGATGCCCGGCAGCAGGACCAGCAAACCAGCCGTCCGCAGTTGGGTCTGGCGCTGCTTTCGCTTTGGGTCCACCCAACCGCGCTGGATCATTTCCTGATCGATGGGATCGTTGAACAGATTTTTGGTCTTTTCGAACCACGTCCCGGCGTCGCCCAATTGGATCTCGCCTCCACTGCCTTGAAAGAGGGCCTCGATTAACCCTCGTTCATGCGGAAGCAGGTTCTGCGGGCTTTCGTTTAACTTCAGGTAATGCTGCCGGATTCCCAGAAAACCCTTGCGCTCCTCTATTTCGACCACCCCGCGCTGTGCCAGGTCAAAAATGGTTCCCATGAAATTTTGGGGCTGCCCGGTCAGTTTTCCTACCAGACCCGGCGGGACTTCGCCGGGAGGGGTCGCGGTCGAAACGATCGGGTTGATATTCGTGTCGCGGTTATCGCTGCGCGTCAGGAAGATAAACCCCAGGCCGCCCAGGATCAGCCCCGCCAGCGCAGAGAACAGCAGGACCGGCAGGGTCCTGCTGGCGGTCTCGCTGCGCCGCGCCTGCTTCGCCTGCCAGTCCGGCTTACTGAATGTCAAACTATCAGAGGGGAACCGGGCTGTGAGGATTAGGTCCTCGTCCTCCCCCAGGCCCGAGGTGGTCAGGATCACCCGGCCATCCTCTTGTGAGGATTCGAATCCCCGGTTGAGCGCCGGGGGTTCCAGGGGTGCCGCTCCGGTGGGGTAAGTCAACGTGATGGTTGAGTGCTTGATGCGGTAGTCATGG
>CAYMQX010000061.1:0-5550 GCA_964392495.1 uncultured Anaerolineaceae bacterium | reverse complement strand
CCGTAAAGACATGGCTGGAATCGGAAGTCGGCGCGAAATGCCAGGTGACTTTGAGGGGCTCGCGACCCTCCACCTCTACCTCTCCCGCCCCTGTTCCGGGCCTCATGGAGACGCCGTCCATGGATGCATCCATGAAGGTGATACCGTCTGTCTCCGCTGCGGAGATCTCGCGGAAGGCAAAGGTAAAGGGGTCTCCACTGAAATGGAATTCCACCGTTTCAGTGACAACCGCCGTTCCATCATTTTGCAACTTGATCTGTGCATCGAATCGTTCGGCGTAATAGGATTTTTCGGCCAGCACAGGCGTGCAGGTAAGCGTTGCCGCCAGCCCCGTAAGCAGGAGCGTATGGAAGATTTTTTGGATCATGCTGCCTCCAATCCATTCTACGCAGAATCCATTCCCGGGTTGTGTACTGCTGAGTTGCCAGTCTATTCATTAACCAACAGAAGGTCGGGACAAAGCGATTGCTGCATGATCGCAAGAAAACCGCTGTGTTTTTTCCGTTTCGGAATATTCGAATTGACCTGCCTGCCGATTCCGCTATAATTCTGGCGTTGAGACCAAAGTGATCGCATTCGATCCATAGGCCGCCTCTTTCATCATGATCTTCATCCACCCGAACCCGTATGGCGAAGGCGAACTCATGAAAGGAGGTGGCTTTTCCATTTAGCCCCCTGAACAGCACCGGCCTGAATTTTATCAACCCATGGAGAGAGAGAGAATATGAAATCGCACCTGTATGGATTCTTCACAATTGTCGTACTGGCGAGTCTCGTCCTGACCGCCTGTGGTGCCGCTCCCGGAGGCGGCGCGGCCCAGCCAATCAAGGAACTTGGTAAAGGCGAAGGCGAGGTCGCCATCGTGGCTTGGGCGGGTTACATAGAACGCGGCGATTCCGACCCGGCCTATGACTGGGTGACCGCCTTCGAGAGCCAGACCGGCTGCAAGGTGAGCGTCAAGGTCGCGGCCACCTCGGATGAGATGGTCTCCCTGATGAACCAGGGCGGCTATGACCTCGTCACGGCTTCAGGCGATGCCTCCAACCGCTTGATCGCCGGAGGCACCGTCCAGCCGATTAACCTGGACCTGATCCCCTCCTACAAGAACGTGGACCAGCGCCTCCAGAACGGCGCTTGGCATACCGTGAACAGCGTCCACTATGGCACCCCCTATCAATGGGGTCCAAACGTGCTCATGTACAGCACTACGGTCTTTCCCGAGGCGCCCACCTCCTGGAGTGTGGTTTTTGAAGAACAGGCCCTCCCGGACGGGAAGAGTAACAAGGGCCGCGTGCAGGCTTATGAAGGCGCCATCTATATTGCCGATGCCGCCCTGTACCTCAAGGCTCACCAACCAGATCTCGGGATCACCGATCCCTACCAGTTGAACCAGAAGCAGTTCGACGCGGCTGTGGCCCTGCTCACCGAGCAGCGCAAGCTGGTCAACCGCTACTGGCATGATGTGGCCGTCCAGATGGACGACTTCACAAACGAGGGAACCGCGGCTTCGTCTTCCTGGCCTTACCAGGTGAACCTGCTCCAGTTCGACAACAAACCCATCGCTTCCACCATTCCCGGTGAAGGCGCCACCGGCTGGGCGGATACCACCATGCTCCATGCCAAGGCGCCGCACCCCAACTGCGCTTACATGTGGATGGAGCATTCGCTGGACCCCAAGGTCCAGGGAGATGTTGCCGCCTGGTTCGGGTCTGTCCCGGCTGTTCCCGCAGCCTGTTCCGCCAGTGATCTGCTCACCGATACCGGCTGCGCCACCAACGGCTTTGACGATTTCGATAAGATCTACTTCTGGAAGACGCCCTCCGGTTCCGAAAGCTGCGGCGGTGAGGCCTGCATCCCCTATTCCCAATGGGTGGATGCCTTCAATGCCATCAAAGGCAGTCAGTAACCGGCGATCCTTCGGCTCTATGGCCCCTCTCCGATACAGACGGAGAGGGGCCAACCGCCGGGAACCCTGCAAGCATCCATGACCAACACCCCCGCCATCCTTTTTGAAGGCGTCTCGCGCCATTTTGGTGACGTGCGTGCCGTGGATCATGTCAATCTGGAGATCCGCGACGGCGAGTTTTTTTCCATGCTGGGCCCCTCCGGTTCCGGCAAGACCACCTGTCTTCGTCTCATCGCCGGATTCGAGCGCCCCGATTCAGGCCGCATCCTGCTCTACGGGCAGGATGTCTCGCGCCTGCCTCCGTATGAACGCCCGGTTAATACTGTCTTCCAGGACTACGCCCTCTTCCCGCACATGACCGTCGGCGACAATATTGCCTATGGCCTGATGCTCAAAAAAGTCCCCCCTCAGGAGCGCAGCCGGCGGGTGGATGAGATGCTCGACCTGGTGCAGCTTCCCGGCCTCTTCCATCGCAAGCCCTCCCAGCTTTCGGGCGGGCAGCGCCAGCGCGTGGCGCTTGCGCGCGCCCTCATCAACCGTCCCAGGGTGCTGCTCTTGGATGAACCGCTCGGCGCCCTCGATCTCAAGCTGCGCCAGCAGATGCAGGTCGAGTTGAAATCCATCCAGCAGTCCGTGGGGATCACCTTCATCTTCGTGACCCATGACCAGGAGGAGGCCCTCACCATGAGCGACCGGATCGCGGTCTTTAACGAGGGCCGGATCGAACAGATCGGCACGCCCGCGGAGATGTACGAGCATCCTGCAACGCCCTTTGTGGCGGGGTTCGTGGGTGTTTCCAACCTGATCAGTGGCGAGATGGCGCAGGCGCTCACCGGCTCGACCGGGCGCTTTGCCATACGCCCTGAGAAAATACGCATCGCCCCTGCTGACCGGACGCCGGACCCCGGAACCTATACGATGATGGGGAAGGTGCGGGATGTGGTGTACCTGGGTCTCTACACCCGCTTCCTGGTTGAGGTGGAGGGCGGCGCCGACATGGTGGTCGTAGAGCAAAATCTCAAGACCACCTCGATGGATGTGCTGAACAGTAGGGGGCAGGCCGTCTGCCTCTCTTGGGCGAAGGATCATATTCGCCGGCTGGAAGCCTGAGCGATGCGCCGCATCTCGAACTACCTCTACCTTCGTCCCGGGCTTGTGCTGGCGCTACTTCTTGGCCCGCCTCTCCTGTATTTCCTGGTGGTCTATCTCGGCTCTCTTTTAAGCCTGCTGCTTAATTCCTTTTTCTACCTGGATGGGTTTACGGGTCGCGTCGTCCGGCAGTTCAGCCTTTCCACCTATGCCCAGCTTTTTACGAAGGCCAACTTGGAAATCTTCCAGCGTACCACGGGCATGGCCGCAGCCGTCACGATCGGGGATATCATCCTGGCCTTCCCGCTCAGCCTGTTTATGGCGCGCTACGCGGGACCGCGGCTTAAATCCCTCCTCTATCTTGCAGTGCTTGTCCCGTTGTGGTCTTCCTATCTGGTGCGGGTCTATGCCTGGAGGTTGATCCTTGCCCGCGAGGGCATCCTGACCTGGGTGATCGGACATCTGGGGCTCCAGCCCGCTCTGGACTGGCTGTTATCGCTGCCGTATATCGGTGGACCATCGCTCGGACTGTCCTCGTTGGGAATGTTCATTGCCTTCTGCTACGTCTGGCTCCCCTATATGATCCTTCCCATCCAGACCGCGCTGGAGAGAGTCCCAAAATCGCTGGAGGAGGCCTCCAGCGACCTGGGAGCGCGGCCCTTTCAGACTTTCCGCAGGGTGGTCCTGCCGCTGGTATTCCCGGGTGTGGTGGCCGGCTCGATCTTCACTTTCTCCCTCACGCTGGGAGATTTCGTGGTTCCGCTTTCGCTGGGCAATTCCTCGCCCTTTATCGGGACGGCGGTGCTTTCGCACCAGGGGACCTCCGGAAATATCCCGCTGGCGGCGGCCTTTATCATGGGCCCCATCGTGATCATGATCGTGTATCTGCTCATCGCCAAACGTCTGGGGGCCTTCGATGCACTCTGATCGCAAGCTGCGTGCGCCGCTGTTTGTGTCCCTGGGGGCCCTGGCAGCGCTGCTCTTCCTGCATGTTCCGGTGTGGATCATCTTCCTGTACGCCTTTACCACGGACGAGTCGACCTACTCCTTCCCTCCGCCGGCGCTGACAACGCGCTGGTTTCCCGAGGCCTTCGCCCGCGGCGATATGTGGCGCGCCCTCCAGCTCTCGCTCTCGGTGGCAGCGCTCGCTACGCTGGCTGCGCTGATCCTGGGGACTCTTGCAGCGGCGGCGGTCTACCGCTCCAAATTCTTTGGCCGGGATGCGATTTCCTTCCTGCTGGTGCTGCCCATCGCGCTTCCGGGCATCGCCACCGGCATCGCCCTGCGTTCGGCCATTGGCGGCTTTGGCATCCCTTTCAGTTTTTGGACGATCGTGCTGGGCCATGCCACCTTCTGCGTGGTGACCGTCTATAACAATGTGATCGCCCGGCTGCGGCGTTCCTCGCCCTCGCTGATCGAAGCCTCGATGGACCTGGGGGCGGATTCCTGGCAGACCTTCCGGCATGTGATCCTTCCCAACCTGGCTACGGCCCTGCTGGCGGGCGGGATGCTGGCCTTTGCGCTCTCGTTTGATGAGATCATCGTCACGACCTTCACTGCCGGTCAGCAGGAGACGCTGCCCATCTGGATTTTCTCGCAGTTGGCCCGACCGCGTGAGCGCCCGGTGACGAATGTGATCGCCATGCTCGTCTTCCTCATCACGTTGATCCCCATCTACCTCGCACAGAAGCTGACGACCGAAAGCTCCTCCGACAACTGAAGCATCATTGTGCGCCGGAGCACATATAGACAATTGTGTCTATGGTAATTTCCCGCTTAATTCATATAATGAAGGTCGGAGAGAGTTTTAACAGTAGGCATTTAGCCGCGGCTGCCATCCCATCTTATCGAACGGGATGGCGGTTTTGCTTTAAGCCGAGCTGCTTGCTCTGTGCTTGATTTCGGTGCTTAAGAGATACAAGAGAGTTGAGAACTTCCGGGGCGGCCGTGAGGGAGAGTGATATGGCAAAGCATGAAGCCGGAAGTCTCTCAATAATTACCGAGTGAGCTAAGTCCTCCGAGCAGGGCGATGAGACAATAGAACGGGATTGCGATCAGGAGTCCCGCCACGAGCATATGGCCGTATACTGTAAAAGCCCGCGTAAGGAATTTTTGGCTTAAGATCCCGGAATTCGGCAGCGACTCGCGAATGGCCTGAAGCGAGCTTGTTTGTGCCTGCATCTGCTTCTCCATCTGTATGAGCTGTTCCTCGAGGTGCATGATGCGTCTCTCAAGGGAAAGTACGTATTCCTGTGCCCCGCCTGATGCTGATGGTAATGGATCCATGATGACCTCCTGAAAAAGTTGTTGCTTAGTTCCAGTTCATGTTGATATAGTTAACTGCTTCCGCTGTATCAAGCATGCGGCTGGTAGGTCCAAATCGAATAAAAAACTCGGAACCTTTTTCACCCTTGAGAAATACTGCCTGAGGAGCCTGCATGACATCAAGCACGCAGACCTGCGATCCGTCGATGAGTTCCACTCGCATCTTGATGAATGGTGAGAATTCTGCCCCTATCTCCTCCGAAACAAGGTTCGAGATTAGGTTTAAAAAC
>CAYMQX010000060.1:3711-11318 GCA_964392495.1 uncultured Anaerolineaceae bacterium | reverse complement strand
AAGGAACGTTCAAGGAGCTTTGAACAGCTGTATCTGAAAGCGGGGTAGGAGTGGGAACGACACTGGCAAGCTGTGGGCAGCCCGAGTTAAGCGCCTGGCGGCATTCCGCTTCTGTCAGCTCGCCCAGATCGCGGTTTTTTGCCAGTTCCACGAGCTTGTCGGTGGCGAAAACATGCATTCGTAAAGTGCCGTCCCAACCTCCAGTGAACAGGTAAGCGCCGTCCGGGGAGATGGCTGCCCCTGAGATGCGATCGGTCTGGCCATACGTGTGGAACTCCGCTGCACGCTTTTCCATATCCCAGATGGTACCGATACCATCTGCGCCGCCTGAGAACAGATACTATCCATTCCTGGTAAAAGCCAGGGCGAAGATGGCATCCCCGTTCTTCCGCAGCGCAGGCAGTACTTCCTTGACCGGATCGGAGGTCATGTCCCAGAGCCGGATGCTGCCGTCATCACCTGCCGAGGCCAGCAGAGTACCATCCGGCGCAAAGATCACCACGCGGACCGCATCGGTATGTCCTTTCAGGAGCGCCACCTGCTCACCCGTTTCCGGGTCCCAAAGGACGATTTGAGAATTGTTATATCCTGCAGCCAGGCGGGTGCCATCCTTGTTATAAGCGAGGGAATAGACAGATCCCGCTCTGCCGCTGAGGGTTCTTATTGGTTGTCCGCTCTGCGCATCCCAGATAATGATGCTCCCATCCGATCCGGCTGTGGCCGCCTGTTTCCCATCCGGGCTGAATATGGCATCCCAGATCTGCCCCTTGTGTCCTTGCAGCAGGAGGGGTTCTGCGCCGGTTCCGATATTCCAGATCCGGGCCGATTCGTCCTGGCCCGCTGCAATGATCCGTTTGCCATCCGGGTTGAAAGCCACCGCTTCCGCGGGCGGAGCCAGCCCCTGAAGTACCTCTGTCCGGGTATTCGACCCGGTAATGGTGAGGGTAATACTCCCATCCTCTCCGGCAGCCGCCATCAGCGATCCATCCGGGCTGATGGCAAGATCATGGATGGGAGTGCCATTGGAGAAGGTGAAATATTCCCGGCTGCCTTCCGGCGCGATATTCCAGACGCGTACAGAAAGGTCCTTGCCTGTGGTGGCAATATGATTTCCATCCGGACTGAGGGCCAAGCCGTAGACTTGATCAGTATGGCCGTATAGCACCATACCCGGCCTCCCGAATTCGGTATCCCAGAAGCGTACGGTCCGGTCCGAACTGACCGAGATCAACTGCGTTCCAGCCCGGTCAAAAATGATGCCATTCACAGAGTCGCGATGACCGGAGATGGTAAAAATCTTGACTGCATCATTGCCCAGGCTCCACAGGTTGATGAACCGGTCATCTCCTCCCGAGGTGGCGATTTCCGGTTTCTGTGGATGGAAGGCGATCGCGCTCACCACGCCCTTATGGGCAATGAAGTCATAGAGCTGGTTGCCGCTTTCGACATCCCAGACCTTCACCGTACCATCCGCTTCCCCGGCGACCACGCGGTTGCCATCCGGGCTGAAGGCCAAAGCTGTAACGTTGGCCTCCCCGGCGGTCAGGAATAGGCGCGTGGATGTATCCTGCATGTTCCATATCTGTGCCAGGCCGTCCGCGCCTCCTACGGCAAGCCGGGATCCATCTTTATTGAAGGCCAGCGCGAGGATCGGGCTTTTCTGTACCGCCATATCCTGTTTCATATCGTAGCTTTCGGCATCATAAAGGACCACATGACCGCTGCCTGTTGCGGCAGCCAGCCATTTTTTGTCCGGGCTGAAGGCCACGCTGGTAACACCCGGCATGCCCTCGATCGGTTGGAAGACCTGTATGATCTTCGCAGGCTCGCCTGCGACATCCGCGCTCCACACACGCAGGCTCCCATCTGCGCTCCCCGCAGCCATTCTGGTTCCCGCGGCATCAAAGGATACTCCGGTGAAAGTATGGTCCTGGGTGGAGACTGGGTCGATCGAGGGATCTGTGAGCACCTGTTCCACACGCATGGCAGGCAGGCTTCTTCGCAGAGCATCCACCACGAGGCTCAACAGTTCATCGTTTTTGGATTTCGAAGGGTTTAAGGTATCCAGGGCGTTAATCGCCAGTTTGACGCTCAGTTTCGGGTCAACGAACAGGTTATTGGCCGACTCCGCCACGATCCCGCGTACCTCGGCCACATTCTTATTGGTCTGCGCACTGGTCTGAGCCGTCCGGGCCTCATCCCTGGCAACCACGGCAGTGGCTTGAGCGCGTGTGGCTTCATCCGCTTTCCGGTTCGCTTCAGCCTCTTTATCCTGGGCCCGGAAAAAGAAGAAAACCGCGGCAGCCGTGACCACCAGCAGACCCAGCGATGCCCAACGGATGGTGGTATTCAGACGGTGATCGCGCACCATGATCCGGTGTTTCTGCCGGCAGACCTCCAGAAATTCCTTCTCCGGGCCTGGCTGTTCAAGCACTTCCGGATGCTCTTTGACCCAATCCTCAGCTTCAAGGTAGGCTTTCCCGCTGAGGATCAGGGACTCAGGCTTTCCCTGCAACTGCCAGAAATCAGCCTGCCTCTGGAACACACCCAGATGCTGCACGAACCATTCGGAATTGTTGCGGCGCACAGGGCGCGTCAGGCGGTCATGTGCCAGCTCAAACCATACAGCATTGCCGCGCTGGTCGGCGCGCACCAGGTAGGCCTCCTGCAGGATCTTAATGGTACTGTTGGGCAGCCCGCTGCTGCTCTCCGGTTCCATGAGAACATTCCCGCGAATACCGATCGGCGTGATGAGCTTGCGGTCGAACCACTCACGGATCTGCCTCTCGCCAACGCCTGATTGGCCGGAAGCTTTCTCAACATGCTCGGCGTAATAATCGCCCAGCGCATCGTCAATGTTGCCGGCATCCATCACATCCGTACTGGTGACCACTTTCTTCTGGGCAGCCTTATCCCATAACCGGCGGCAGACGACCTGGAGTTGTACCGGCTCGACGTATGGGCCGTTTTGCTCCAACGTGGTACCGTCCGCCTGCTGCACGCGTATCTTGCGCAGGTTATCCGTCAGCAATTTGGCTGCCTCGGGCTCGAAGTTCACGCCGCTGTCTCTTGCAGGTCCCTGGATGGCTTCGATGGCCGCACGCGCATCCAGAAAATCCAGCCGGTAGGTGACCATCAGACGGTTGGGGATCGGCCGCGCATAGGCTTCCATGGCTGCCAGGTAATCCTCGCGGATTGCCAGCAGCGCCCAAAGGCTTCGATCGTTGCGCAGCAGGTCGCCAAGCTGTTCAAAGAACGCCCGCTTGACATCCAGGTCTGCCGCGTTGACCCGCAGGATCTCCTCGAACTGGTCAAAGATCAACAACAGCGCTCCGCCGGCCGGAGAATCAGACGAATCCCCGCCCGCCCTCTTTCGATATTCAGGCAGGTAATCCCTCAGGGTCATGCTTCCCACTTGCGCCGGCGGGAGCTGGACGCTCTTGGGCAGGGCTCCTTCCAGCGAGTTGATGATGCTGTATACATAGCGGTTGACTCCCTCCACCCCTGCCAACTCCGCGGGCAGCTCTGTGCTGATTCGCAGGACCGGGCCCACGAAGAACCCTTCCCTTTCCATGCCGGGGATGATCACCGCGTTGATAAGCGAGCTCTTGCCTGCACCGGAGGGAGAATACAGCAGCACAATGCGCTCGGCAACAAGCAGGTCCAGCAGTTCGGTGCCTTCGCGTGAGCGGCCATAAAGATGTTCCCCTTTTTGGAACGAGCGCGGCCCCACATAAGGGTTTGCGCCGACTTCGACTTCATCCACGGGTTCAGTCATTAATTCTCCTTCGGCGCAGGGCTGCGTTGTGCATCCAGAGCCTTAAGGAAATCCTGGGATTGCCCCCAGTACACATTGATGGCGCTGGATTTGAAGTAATCCTCCAGATATTCGTGAGCGCGCTTCGGATCGCGGTTGCGGAGTTCATCGGGGTCCACTTGCACCGCAATTTGGGCTAACTTGTCCTGGCGGTAGCTGCCCTGCAGGTTCTTGATAAACCGGTAAAAAATCCTAAACGACCAGTCGTCCAGTTGGAAGCCCAGGAACAGGAGTGCCGTACTGGTCACCACCTTCAGCACCCGCTTGGGGATCAGGTTTTTGTTCTGCGTGATGCCGATCAGGTACTGGAAGTAATCATCCTGGGTCAGAACCAGCGAGTCTGGCTCGGAGAAATGCCCGAAGAGGTGGTAGACCAGCGGACGTTCCGGGCTGGGAAGGTAATCCGGCTCGCGGTCATAGATCGATTCGACCATAAAGCGGTCTGTCCACGGACAGATCACCATCTCGGGCCTTACCTTGGGGTCCTCCGCAAGAGCGTCGAACATCAGGTTATCGTAGTTCGTATTAATGTAGATGGGAAGCTTCAGCGAGGCCAGCACCCGATGCTGCTCGACAGGGTTGTTGTCTCGCATCTTTTGGCCCACGTGGCTGATCAATTTGAGGATCGGAGAATTGGCCTCTTTCAGATCATCCGGCATGTCGCCCGAATAGCGCTCCTGGATCCGCTTGCGGATCAGGTTCGCCAGGCCGGTCTGCAAAAAACTCAGACTCTGATCCACCAGAAGATACTGCGTTACCTGCGGCAGCGCTTCGCGCGAATCCTGTGCCAGGGGAAAGTTGGAAGCCTCCGCCAGCCCCACCGCAAGGTCGCGGTTCGAGCCATAAACGTGTTCGTGGAGCCCGCCGCCCAGGATGGGCGTGGCATTCGAATTCCCAATATCGCTGAGCAGGGCGCTCCATCTCTTGAAATCACCGGCGCTCTCCCCGCCGAACCCGGGCACGTACCAGATGCGCCCGGTGCGCAAGCGCATGAACAGCACCGGCATCCAGAAATCGTTTTCATCGCGAACGGCGCCGCGCGCCACCGCCACAGCGTGGTCGATCTGCCCGTCCTTCTGCAGTTCCTCAAAGAAGACCGGCATGAACTTTTCCACCGTGCTCATCGAGACGCTGCCCTGCATCGCGATCACCGCAGGTACACCTCCTTGAGCAAGGCTCGGCCCCAGTGATTGGAGAGCCGGGCCGGCTCCTGCCCCAGCGCTCTGGCAGGAGGCCAGCACCACCAGGCGCGGCTGATACTCCAGCTCACGGATCCGGGTAGCCAGGTCGTAACCCGAGATGCGCGCCACTGCACCGTTTTCATCCTCCAGCCACAGCCACGGCTCATCCTTCTGGAATGAGCCGTGGGCCACCACATACAGGATATCGTAGCCGTCGCGCAGCAGCTTGATAATGGCGTCCAGCGAACAGTGTTCCCCGGCTGAGGCAGGCAGCGCCGTGACCGGGATGTTCTTCAGGGCATCCTGGGCACGCTTCAGTTCCCCGGCCGGGTCCACGGCCGCCAGTTGGTATTCGCCCAGGTTGGATGGATTGGCAATGGCCACCAGCGCCCTGAGGTCTCCCTTGGATCTCAGGCTGACCGGGCGCCAGTCCAGGCTGCTGAGGTAGCGCGACAGGTAAAGCTGCTCGCCTGTGAAGAGCGTGGCCTTGTCGTCATCCGGGTCCCGCAGCGATTCCCAGTACAGGGTGTTCAGTTCCGGCGCGCTCGGGCCGATCACCAGCCGCACGCGCAGGGGCGTTTTGGCCGTCTGGGCACTTACACGTGCCTTCGAGAATTCTTTGAGCAGGTCAGGGTCTGTAAAAAGAGCTTTTGCCAGGGCTGAGCCGTAGGCTTGGGCGTTTTCCGCCTTTTTATTGAGCTCTTCAAAATTAAATTCGGCATTGATCACTCTGTCCTGCCCGAGGCGGATGTCAGTTTCGCTGCCCGGCTGACTGTACCGCATTTCGACAGTGTACTTCCCTGCTTCGCGTCGATGCAACCCAAGCTCTAGATCAGCTACCTGTTCCACTTCGAACTCCTGCCGCTAGTCTGGACCGGGATGGCAAGTCTTCCCGGGAGTCATTTTATGGATCAACTGTCTGCAGGCGCTGCAGAAGGAGCCGGGGCTTCAGGTCGTTCCACAACGGCCCAGGCTGCAACGTAGCCTTCATCGCCGGCCACCGCGCGCACATGGATCCAGTTACCCACCCGCCCGATCTTCGGCGCAGCAATGTCCGGCGCTTCCAGTGCGATCATCTCCGCCCCCAATGGCAGCCGCTTGATCAGTGTACTCTCCAGCACCACCGGCTCGGCGCGCAGCGCCAGATCTTCCTCGGCAGCCCGCAGCAGCACCGGCGGCGGCTCCCCGCCTACATCAAAGGAAGCCGGCTGGGTCTCGCGCTGGTTCTGCGCGCCAATGGCAGTCAGCCCCGAGACCACCATGATGTACCATGCTGCGATCACACCCTGGTCGCCCACCACATCCTGCACGTTCAGCCACTCATACATTACGCCCACTTTGCGCTGCACATCCGCAGGCGTATCCAGAACCTTCAACTCCGCACCCACGGGCAGGCGCTTGATCAGCGTTGCATCGCTCGTGTCCGGTTTGGAACGCAGCGCGACTGCGTCTGCCGTGGTCTTGACCACCACCGCATTGACCGGCACCGGCTTTTTGGCCGGCACAGCCGGCGGCATTTGCTTCTGCAGGGAAAGATACCAGGCGGCTACATAACCCTGTGTCCCGTCCGCCGCCTTGACCGGCAGCCATTGGTTCATCTGCCCGATGCGGGCTTTGGCGTCTGCATCCGCCACCAGCGGCCTGAACTCGGTATTGATGCCCACCCGCTTGATCAGTGTCGAATCGATCGCCAGCGGCTGGGTTCGGATTGCAAGGTCCGCGGCTGAGGCATACACCGGGAAACCGGCCATCACGCCCGTATCCAGCTTGGGTGTTGTGGGGACCGAAACCTGCCCGGCAGGGCCGTCCAGCCAGAGCGCCGCCTGGATGATTTGCGCCGGCTTACCTGCAAAGCCGTATTTAACAGCCAGCGTCTCTTCCTTTGGGTCGGAGGGATACGGCCAGGGGTCCTGGATGACATAATCATCCCCCTTGCGGGCGATCAGCACCACCCAATGGTTCTGAAGACCGGATTTGGGGGAGTAATCCACCTCCACAATGACCGGCTTACCCGCCGCCAGCGAACTGTCGATCTCGGCCAACGGAGCCGGCTGTGCAGGGCACTCAATATAATTAACCTGGCGCATGCCGGGCACCGCCTTGCCGATGAAGACCGGCATGACGAAAGCACCCTGGAAGGCTCCCACGGTGCGCATTTTATCGTTCAATTGCTCCGGGCTGATGTCAAAACCATAAACACTGCAGACCATGGACATACTGGTAAGCAGGCATCCATAGCTGCCGATCGTACTCTCCCGGTCGGTCCCCAACAGCTTGCCTTTCCAGCGGGGGTCCTGCTGGGAAAATTGCTTTAGAACCGCCATCTCTCCTCCACGACAGAAAACGGTCTACACCGTACCGCCCAAAGTACCCAACCTGGAGATCGAATTCCAACTCTTGGATCCGATCAATAGGTCCAATTATGATTGGGACAAGCGGTAAAACGGTTTTATTAACATTTCAGACGAGTGCATTATACAATGATTCCTGTAATTAACACTCCACCTGTCCGAATTTGGGGAAATTCATCTGCCTAGATGCCCTTCCGCCCGGGCAGGCACGGATTCCCGGCCCTCAAAATGTCCCTCGCGTTTCCACCTCCCGTGCAT
>CAYMQX010000060.1:0-3701 GCA_964392495.1 uncultured Anaerolineaceae bacterium | reverse complement strand
CCTGCTGGGAAAATTGCTTTAGAACCGCCATCTCTCCTCCACGACAGAAAACGTTCTAAAACGGATTTATTAACATTTCAGACGAGTGCATTATACAATGATTTTCATAATTAGCACTCCTTCTATCCGAATTTGGGGCAGTTCATCTGCCTAGCCCTCCGCCTGCCTGGACAAATTCAAAGATCGGGCCTTCACAATGACCGCATATTTTCACCCCCCGTGCAGACGCCGGATTCGCGTTATACTGCCTCCATGCCGCACCTGCGAATCGGCCTCTTTGGGGGAACTTTCGATCCTCCACATGTGGGCCATCTCATCCTCGCCAGCGAAGCCTGCTCCCAATTGCGTCTTGACCGCGTCCTCTGGATGCTGACCCCCACCTCGCCGTTCAAAGTGAAGAAGAAGATCACGGCCCTGGATCACCGCCAGGCAATGGTGGAACACGCCATCGCAGGGAACCCAGCCTTTGAACTTTCTCTGCTTGAGGCGGAACGCCCCGCCCCCCAGTACACCCTGGATACGGTGCGCGCCGTACAGGCGCTTTTCCCCGCCGATCATATCATCCTGCTGATCGGCGGCGATTCCCTGCGCGATCTCCTGCGCTGGCACCGGCCTGCCGACCTCCTGAAGGCATGCAAGCAGATCGCTGTCATGCACCGCCCGGGCAGCCGTATCGCACTGGCGCCTCTTGAGAAGAAGTTGCCCGGCCTTACAAAAAAGCTCCGTTTTGTCGATGCCCCCCTGCTCGAGATCGCCTCCAGCGAGATCCGCACCCGTGCGCGCCTCGGCAAACCTTTCCGTTATTACCTCCCGCCCGGGGTATACGAATACATTCTTGAACATAAACTGTACCTGAAATAACAAAAGCGACCCGCAGGCCGCTCTTGTTTTATGCCGCCCATGCTATGGCTGCATGATCCGTATTCTCCTCATTGTCGCCACATTCGCGGCATCTGTCGACCCAAAGGTGATCCACAGCCTGTATGCCCCGCTGGGGATCTTATACTCCAAGTCGATGGTCGCATCGCCGTTATCCACCGGAACGCTCAGAGGAAGCCCCAGCTTGGCCTCGATCGTCTGCCTTGTCATCGTCCAGTTCAGCCCCTCCGGCAGCGTTCCCGGGTACTTCGGGAAGATCCTGATTTCACGGATATTGCTGTTCAAAATGTTGGCCGGATCGCTCGCCACCAGCCTCACAAAAGGACTCTCATTGGCCTTCGATTTGCAGTCCAGCACTCCGCTGCCCGCGGTCGTCTCCGGACATGGACCATTGGTATAGGCCGTCTGAAAGGCCTGCACCTCCGCCCCACCGCTGATCTTCTTCCCCAGCAGCGAAACCAGGTCCGTGAATGTGGGGGCGGGGCCAGGGACGACGATCTTCACCCAAAAGCTGCCCTGCCCATTGGAACCGATCCCGAAGTTCGCGCCTTCAGGGGAGCGCAGCTTGAAGTCCGCCTGGTAGGTACCGGGGTTGGCCGGTGCCTTCAGGTTAACGGAGAGGTCCACGGTGCTCCCCGGCGGGATATTGACGGTCGTGAAGGACGCGCTCTGAGGCGCATCCATCCGCTCACCGTGATCGAAGACCAGGTTGTAGGCGCTCGTCCAGGTGCATGTCCCGGCGTTCCTGATCCTCCATATCTTCGTGAATGTGGATCCCGCCACCAGTGAGGTGTTATCCGGGATGCTGATATCCGACACCATCTGCGCCAGGTTGCAGGCCGTAGGACCTGGCGTGACCGGCACGCTCACTGCCCCTCCCGCCGAATTGCGCGGCACCCGGACCCTCGATCCGGTAACCAGCGATACGCCTGCATTTGCCGCCCGCAGCACATCCAGGTCTGCATTGAACTTCTGCGCGATCGAGCTCCACGTATCCCCGGATTGCGCTGCATAAAACTCGATGCAGGGCGGACCGTACAGATTCCCAAAACTTCCTATATTGGGGATGGTCAACACATCCCCGATGGATAATTCATTCGGGTCGCGAACCTGTGGGTTTGCCTGACTCAATATCTTTGGGTCCACCCCGAAACAGCGCGCAATCTGGATCATCCACTCCCCGTCCACCACCTTATATTGGACCGTCTGGCCGCGCGTATATCCGCTTGTATTCGTCCCCGGCGAGGGTGAGGGCGTCGTTGCCACGGTGATGGACGCACTGCCCGCCGTGCCGGTGGTTGCGCCTGCCCCGCTCACGGTCACGCTGATTACAACCGAGCCCGCCGTGACATCCCCCTGGGTGGTCATGTAGGTGGCCGTGCAGTTCACCTGCGAATTGGGAGCCAGCGTCTGATCGGGTGCACCGCACACGGCCGATTGCCCCCCGGGGTTGATGGTCATTGTTAATTGCGCCGGGCCCAGTTGTGCGGTACCCGCATTGGTGACCACCACGTTCAGGCTGATGGGCTGTCCGGCCTGGCTGAAGGTGGAGGGGTTGGTCGTCAGGCTCACAGCCAGCGATTTGTTCTCAGGCGCCTTCACCACAGCGCTGGCCTGGTTCGAGAAATTACCCGCCACGATGGCCGTCGCAGTATTCGTCACAGACCCCGCGGTGATATCAGCCTGCTGCAGAGGGTAGATCCCGCTGCAGGTGATGCTCTCTCCCGGGTCCAAATATTTATCCTTGTTGGGGTCGACGGTGTTCAGATCCGGGCAGGTGACCGGTGTCACCTTGGTATCCGTCACAGTGACCGGCCCCTCCAGCCGCACGCTGCCGACGTTCGTGACCGTGTACTTGTAGCTGATATTCTGCCCCACTGCAAAGGTCGCCGGGTTCTGTGCCTGGATGTTCAACGCGACCGTAGGCAGTGCCACGATGCCCTGACCTCCCCCCGAGGGGCCGCAGGCTGCCAGCCCCAGAAAAATGATCACAAAAACAGTGAAGCCAAAAAATCTCCTCATGTCGGTTCCCTTCCATTCGTCGTGAACATCGATTATGGATAAAGCTGCTGTGACGACAGGTGATGGCAGGAGGCGGGCCGGAACATCCTGATCGGAGGATGATCTCATATTCTGAAGTAAGTGTACAGGAAAAAGGGAAATAGGCAAACACCCAATTATCAGGCCGGTGCCGCGCGACCGGCTCATTATGGTCTGTTCGCAGTGCAGGTCCTGCCCGGAGCAGGTCAGCAATAAAAAGAAGGAGCCCGAAAGGCAGCTCCCTGCCTTATTCGCTCAAATGATAGGTATGGTACGTGTTCTGGCAGGGGTTCCCCCACGCGATGTGCATCTCGCGCGCCGTCAGGTCGATCACCATCGAATTGACCGTTTTCTCCCGGTCCAGAGGATCGCTTCCCTCTACATTATGGTTGCAGATCGAGTTGGGGATGTTGACATGGTCTTTCTGGATCGCCTGCAGGCTCTTGATCGAATGGCTCCGGCTTTGACTCAGCAGCCTGAGGGCCCGGAAATAGCGCACCCGTGAAGAGATCAATTCCTCCGGATCGCTCTCGATCTCCTTCATATTGGGCGCCAGATAGTGGTTGGTGTGCACGATGTACCCGTTCGTTCCATGCAGGATCTCGAAGCGCCGCGCCGAGACTTCGATCGAGTACATCTCGCCGCTCTCGTGTACCAACAAGTGGTTGTACCCCGCGGCGCGATGCGATACCAGCGCCCGACCGATGGCTCCCGAGATGCGGCGCGAGGACAGGATCGCCCTCGAGACGAAAAGCCGCGGGATGCCCATGCGTGAATCCGTG
>CAYMQX010000059.1:5237-11410 GCA_964392495.1 uncultured Anaerolineaceae bacterium | reverse complement strand
GCACCGGGAGGCTTTCCAACCTGAATCCCGCAGCCAGGTTCTATCGAATGGACATCCGCAGCCCTGAGCTGCAAGATGTCTTCGAAACCGAGCGCCCGGATTTTGTGAACCACCACGCCGCCCAGATGGATGTGCGCCGCTCGGTCACAGCGCCGATCTTCGATGCCGAGGTGAACATTCTCGGCTCGATCAATCTGCTGGAGAACGCCGCCCGATATAACGTCCAGCGCGTGATCTACATCTCCTCGGGCGGCGCGGTCTATGGCGAACCGGAGTACCTTCCCTGTGATGAGGAACACCCCGCCCGCCCCATCTGCCAGTACGGGGCCAGCAAATACACCATCGAGCATTACCTGTACCTGTACCAGCATATCTACGGCCTGAACTATGTGATCCTGCGCTACGCCAATGTGTACGGGCCGCGCCAGAATCCGCATGGGGAGGCGGGCGTGGTGGCCATCTTCACGGGCCAGATGCTCTCGAACGAGCAGATCATCATCAACGGGGATGGCGAACAGCAGCGGGATTTCGTCTATGTGGGCGACTGCGCCCAGGCGAACCTGCTGGCCCTCACCAGTGAAAAGGTCAACACCATCCATAACATCGGCTCGGGGCTGGGAAGCTCGGTCAACGATATTTACCATATGCTGAGGGATATCGCCTGCTACGACAAGCTGCCGAAGTACGCTCCCGCCAAACTGGGGGAGACGCGGCGCATCTACCTGGATACCGGCAGGGCCGCCCGGCAGTTGGGCTGGGTGCCCACGGTGAACCTGATGGACGGTCTGAAGATGACCGTGGACTATTTCCAGAAGACCGAACTCGCCCGTTAGAGGCAGCTTTAGGGGCAGCCCGAGAATCCCGGAGAAAAGAAACAAGCCATGCAGCGCGACCTTACCAAGCGATATTCAACGATCTTCAAAAAGAGCTGGATCAGGAATCCATTCTCCCTGGCCTACGATATTTACAAGTATGGAAAACTGCGCGAGTTCTCCTCCTTCCTGGTGTGGGAGGTGATGCACAAACTGCACCTGTTCCCCAGGAGCCGTTACCTGGTCTTCAAGGGGGAGGAGCCGATCCGGTTGGACAAGGACAATCTCCAGTCAGCCAGCTTCGATGAGAGGGTCACGGGCTTTTTCCACCGGAAGGGTTTGCAGGCGCAGCGCTCGGAACACCCCTGGAAGATGCTGTTCACGGGACCGGACGGCGGACTGATAGGCTGCCTGGCCCCGAACGACACCGACCTTTACCGGAGCACCGATCACGGCAAATCCATCGTCTTCCTCCAGCGCTTTCCGGAGAGCATCAAATCGCTTTTCATCTCCAGCAAAGGCTCGATCTTCGTGAACGCCAAGGGCTCGGTGTACCGCAGCGCGGACGGCGGCGCGAACTTCGAGAAAGCCTTCGACCTGGGTTCCAGTGAGAGTTTCCTGCGTTTCAACAATGCCATGACCGAAACACCGGATGGAACCCTGCTGTGCGGCGAGTACGGGAACGTCTGGGAAAAGTCGGGCTGGAAGAAGCTGGCCTATATGTACTTCAGCACCGATGACGGAGGCACATGGCAGACGGATGACTTCCTGATCCGCATGGGAGCCAATAAACACGTCCACGTGGTCAAGTACAGCCCGCTCCTGGGCCGGGTGGTGGTGGCGGATGGAGATAATTTCAAACGCATCTGGCTGAGCGGCCGCATGGAGGGCTTTGACATCCGCAAGCCGGACTGGCAGCTCATCAACCGCTTCCACATTCAGATGGGGGGGTATACGGCGGTGGTCGAGGCGGACGGCAAGGTGTTTTTCGGAACAGATTACCAGGGCGGGACCAATTTCATGGTCGAGTCCAGGGACGGCAGGAGCTATACCAAAAGGGTCGTCCCGGATCCCTACCGCCGGAGCCCGATCGACAATATGCTGGTGCGCAAGTCGAGACGGGGCGATGAAATATGGGCGAACCTGCCATTCTCCGCGGGCAGCAGCAAGTGCCTGCTGATGGTCTCGGCGGATGGCGGCGCGACGTGGAACCGGGTCTTCGAATACAGCCGTTCGGCCCATACCGTGTGGTTGATCAGCGCCTCCAGCCAGCCATCGAACGAGATCTATGTGATGGCAGCCGACCAAAAGAACAATACCCGCAGCGTTTACCGGATCTCCGATCCCCTATGACCAACCTGATGCCCGCTTCCCCTCAATCGGACACCCTGCCTGCCGCGAATCAGGGCACACAGGCGATCCCCGCGGCCCCGGCGCTCCCGCTCGAACTGGTGGCCCAGCTCTGCCAGGCTCTGGAGGATGAAGAGATCCTCTATTGCCACTGGAAGAGCAACAACGCCCTCGAGCGTTCAGCCAGTGGGGAGAACGACCTGGACCTGCTGATCAGCCGGGGGGATGCCAACCGCTTCCTGGCGCTGCTCACCCGCCTGGGTTTCCGCCCTGTGCGCCCTCCCGCCGACAAACAGATGGCGGGCGTACTGGATTATTTTGGTTTTGACGAAGGCTCAGGCAGACTGGTGCACGTACACGCGCATTTCCAGCTTGCCATGGGTCATGACATGACCAAGAACATCCGACTCGCCATTGAACCGGCCTACCTGGCATCGGCCCGGCGCAAGGGATTGTTCTCTGTGCCGGCGCCGGAGTTCGAATATGTGGTGCTGGTGCTGCGCATGATGCTGAAGCACTCCAGTTGGGATGCGATGCTCTCGCGCGAGGGCAGGCTGAAGGCCAGTGAGAGGCGCGAGTTGGAGGACCTGCAGGCGGAAAGCGATCCGGCTGCCGTTCAATCCCTGCTAACCGCGCACCTGCCTTTTATTTCGCCGGCACTTTTTGCAGACTGTGTAAAAGCCTTGAAGCCCGGCTGTGCGGCACCCTTCCGGGCCCGGACCGCCCATAAGCTGCAGGGACTGCTCCAGTCCAGCGCCACCCATCCGGGGGCCGTGGATGCCTTCCTGAAATTATGGCGGCGCGGTGTGCTGATGCTGCGGCGAAGGCTGTTGAAAACGTCCGCAAAATATACACCGGCCATCGGCGGTGCGATGATCGCGATCCTGGGCGGCGATGGGGCAGGAAAGACGACCGCTTTGGATGGGCTGCACGGCTGGCTCTCGAAGGTATTCGAGACGCGCCGGGTGCACATGGGGAAACCGGCCTGGTCGCCGCTAACGGTCGGGATTCGCTCGATCCTCAAGGCCGGCCAGGTCCTGGGGCTCTACCCGCTGGAGGCCTCATTCGAGGCCACAATCGAGCAGAAGTCGCTGGTATCGCCGGGCTATCCCTACCTGATCCGGGAGGTGCTGCGGGCCCGTGACCGGTACAGCACCTATGTGCGAGCAAGGCGCGCAGCGGCACGCGGCGCGCTGGTGCTGCTGGACCGGTTCCCGATGGCGCAGATCGAGCAGATGGATGGAATGCAAACGGAGCGGTTCATCCGCACGATCCATGAGGGGCCGCGCCGGGACCAGATCCTGTGCCCGCGACCCGACAGCCGCCTGGCCCGCTACCTGGTGAAGCTGGAGGAGGGCTATTACCACCGCATCCTCCAGCCCGATCTGCTGGCCGTCCTGCGGGTGCATCCGGATATCGCGGTACAGCGCAAGACGGATGAAGAGCCGGCCTCGGTCCACCGGCGTTCCTCCGAGATCTGGGCGCTGGATTGGAAGGATAGCGGCGCCTTCGTGATCGATTCCAGCCAGCCCAAGGCGGTGGTGCTTGCAACCCTGAAGGTCCTGACATGGCAGAGAGTGTAACCGTCCGTTCCGACCTGACGCGCTTGACCAATGCCTCTCCGGTGATCGTGGAATTGGTGGGGCTGGCAGGGGCGGGCAAGACCACGCTCTCCCGCCTGTTAAGCCGGGACCGCGAGGGTGTGCAGATCGCGCCGGATATCGAGCTGCGGAAGCTGGCGCATATTCCGGTCTTTGTCCAACACATCTCAGACTGGCTGCCGCTCTATCTACAGGGCAGGTCCTCCAGACGGCAGTTGAGCTGGGAAGAACTCAAATACATCACCTATCTGAAAAGCTGGCCGGGGATGCTGCGGCGCGAGCCTTCGAACCGGGGCAAGGTGATCCTGCTCGATCACGGCCCGATCTTCCGCCTGGCCACCCTGCTGGGGTTCGGCCCGGAACTGCTCCGGTCTGAAGGCGTGCAGGACTGGTGGAGCCGCCTCTACCGGCAGTGGGCTTTTACGATCGATATCATCGTCTGGCTGGACACCGATGAGGATACGCTGGTGGAGCGCATCAATGCGCGGGAGCAGAAGCACGATGTGAAGGGTCGGGATCGAGCCGAGGCCCGGGAATTCCTGATGCGCTATCGCGTGGCATATCTGCGGACGCTGCGGCGGATGATGGATTTCCGCCAGCCCCGGCTGCTGAAGTTCGATACCAGCCAGGCACCGGTGGAAGAGATCGCCAGGGAGGTCCTGGCGGCGTGCCAGGATTGACCCGGCGGGGGACAAAATCCTTATAAAGGCAGGAATTGAAACATGCTGGTATTTATCCATATCAACAAGACGGCAGGCAGCACGGTCCGATATGTACTGAGGAGCACCTTCGGGGTGAACCACTGCGAGGTGGAGCCCTGGCACGCCCAGTGGGGTGAGCCGCCTTTTTCAAGCTACGATCTGCAGCGGCTGCGCAAGATCTACCCGCGGCTGGAGAGCATTGGCGGCCACCGCGTGACGGGGTATGTTGACCTGAAAGAAAACGGCACGCAGTTCAAATATTTCACCTTCATGCGGGACCCTGTGCGGACCTGCGCCTCGCGGTTCCAGTACAACGTCCAGTACCGCGGCAAGAAGGACCTGGTCTTCGAGGAGTGGATCCAGAAAGACTGGACACGCAACAGCCAGACACGCCTGATCGCGGGAGCGCCGGACGCAAAAAAAGCGATGCGCATCCTGCAGGAGAAGGATATTTTCGTCGGGCTGACGGAGCGCTTCGATGAATCGATGCTGCTGCTGAAGGAACTGGTGGAGCCCAGGCTGAATATCTCGTATCACCCGGTGAACAAAGCCAGCAGCAACAACCTGGCGCAGCAACTCCTGGCAAACGAAGAGACCCATCGTATGCTGGTGGAGGCCAACCGGGAGGACCAGAAGCTTTATGACCACGTGCGCCAGGAACTGTACCCGTCCTACCAGCAGAAATATGGCGCAAGCCTTGAGGCGGACCTGGAGGGATTCCGGAAGGACCAGGCGACGGATTTCAACGACCGCAACCTGACGCTCTCGCGCCTTAAGCAGTATGCGGTGTACAAACCGCTGCTCTATCTGTACCGGCGAACCGCTTCGTTAAAACGGCGCCCCGGCTATTCCTAGAAGAAGGCACCCCGAGAATCCATTTATGAAACTTAAAGAGAAAGCAGCCAAGGGCTTCATGTGGTCCGCCATCCAGAAATGGGGGCGGGCAGCCATCACAGGGCTGATCTTTATTGTTCTTTCCCGCCTGCTGACACCGGAGGCCTTCGGGCTGGTGACGCTGGCTTCGGTCTTCACCGATTTTGTGGAGATATTCCTCGACCAGGGATTCAGCGCAGCGGTCATCCAGCGCAGCAACCTGGATCGCAAGCACCTGGACACGGCCTTCTGGATCAGCATCCTGACCGGCGGGCTGCTGACAGTCGGGAACATCCTGGCCTCTCCATTCATAGCAGGGTTCTTCCATGAGCCGCGGCTGGCTTCGGTGCTGAGCTGGCTCTCGCTGAGCTATATCGTCAACGCGCTGAGCACCACGCAGTTGGCGATCCTGCAGCGCAACCTGGCATTCAAGAGCCTGGCGCGCCGCTCGCTGGCGGCCACCACCATCGGCGGGGTGTTCGGCATCGGCATGGCAGTGGCAGGGTACGGGGTCTGGAGCCTGGTGGGGCAGAACCTGGTGCGCGGCGTGGCCGCCGCCATCATCCTCTGGCGTTCCAGCGACTGGCGCCCCGGTTTCAATGTATCGGTGCAGCACTACAAGGAACTGTTCCATTTCGGTATCTCAGTGGTCGGCAACAACCTGCTGAACGTCTCCATCCGGCATGCAGATGATTTCCTGATCGGCTATTACCTGGGACCCACGCTGCTGGGCTTCTATACCGTGGGCTACCGGCTGCTGCTCATCATCATCCGGCTGGTAACGGAGATCACCAACACGGTGGCCTTCCCGGCTTTTGCGCGCATCCAGAACGATC